>JALZBE010000123.1 GCA_030947665.1 Vulcanimicrobiota bacterium
GCGCACGTTCGCGACGGGGACGAGATCGTCGTCCCCGTCGCGGGCGCCCGGCTCGCCGCACCGGCGCGCACGAGCGGTGCGGCGAATCATCGCACCGGCCGCCGAGCGCACGGGCCTCGGCGAAGCCGGCCGCACCGGCACGCTCGTGCCGACGAACCTCCGCCCGCCGGCCAGGTCGACATCAACGCCGCCGATGCCGGCGAGTTGGCCACGATCCCCGGTATCGGGCCTGGCCTCGCCGAGCGCATCGTTGCCTTCCGCGCCTCGAACGGCGCGTTCGCATCCGTCGACGAATTGCTCGATGTTTCCGGCATCACCGATCGCCGCCTCGACGCGATGCTGCCCTACGTGGTCGTGCGCTGACGGTTCGATGCCTTGGCGCCGGCGCCGCGCCCACGGTCGACACGGTCAAAAATTCGGCGGAAGCGCGCCTTAGGTCAGGCGGACGACGTCTTCGGCGCGCATGCGCTCCAGCAGCGCTTGCACGTCGGCGGCGATCGTCGCGCGGTCGGCGGCGTACTCCGCGGCGAGTGCGTCGACCAGTCCGTCGAACGAGCACGGCGGCTCGATGCGCCGCCAGATATCGCTCCCGACGTCGTCGAGGCTCCAGTAGCGGCCGTGCGCGATGCTCATCATCGTGATCTCGCCGTCGGCCTCCGCCGACACCACCGACGGGCTGCGCGACACGACGGTCGCGCCCGTGATGGAATTCATGCGCGCGTCATCGCGCGATTGCCGTTGCCGTCGCCGGCACCACGTCGAATGCGACGACGATCCGCGGCTCGGCGACGCGGGTCGGCCAGGTGCGGTGTCCGTAGAACGACGGGAACAGCAGCAGCATCCCGGCGCGCGGCGTGACGAACGTGCGCGGCCAGGACGGCGCGCTGCGTTCGGTGCCGAACGGAAACGGTCCGAACTCGATCGCTCCCCGGTGTTCGTCGTCGTGCGCATCGACGTGCGGTACCGCGACGTAGTAGACGCCGCTGATCCATCCGCCCGGGTGCATGTGCCAGTCCTCGTGCCCGTCGTCATGCACCGCGAGCGCCCACGCGTTGAGCGCGACGGACGCCGGACGATGCTCAACCGCCGGATGCGCCGTGTCGCTTTGCCGCTGTAGCGCATACGCGTCGACGGCGGCGCGGATATCCTCGAGCAGATCGCGCGCGCGCGGCCCCGCGGCAACCTGCAAGTGGTCGATTCGTTTCCCGGTGCCGCTCGTCGCCTTGGTCGACGGCAGCGGTGCGAGCGATGCGTGCGCCAGCAGCTCCGCCGCGAGCGCGGCGTCGCCGGATTCGCCGAGCTGCGCGGCGGCGAACCAGCGGGGCGAATCGACCAGCGCCGCGACTTGCGCGTGCTGCGCCGGCGTCGTCGCGGCGAGCGCCATCGCCGACGGAACGTACGCGTTCCACACACCGCTCCCGCGGAGATTCGCGCACATCTCCCAGAGCCGTTCGGCTTCACCACGGCCGAGCAGCAGGCGTACGACCATCCCCAGCGACTTGAAGTCCGACGGCGAGCGCTCGAGGCCGCGCAGGGCCGCGGCGAGCGCGTCGTCGGGCCGGTCCACGCGGCGCAAGGCCTCCGCGAGGTGGCCGAACGCGGCGTTGAACCCCATGTCCGCCGCGGCGCGCAGCGCATCGACCGCCAATGCGCGGTCGCCGGTGACCGTCGCCGCGCAGCCGAGATAGTAGAGCAGTTCTGCGCTTGCGTCGTCGCGCGCGGCGCTGGTCCGAAAGCGGTCGACGAGCTCCGCCATGCGGTCGGCCTGGAACAGCGTTTTCGCAAGCTGCAGCGCGCGGTCGGCGCTCTCCGGTGCCGCCGCGGCGCCGGCTCGCGCGAGCGGCAGCAGCTGTTCCAGCGGGACGTGCTTGACCGGCGCCGGGACCGTCCAGCGCAACGCGTTCGCCGAAGCGCCGGACGTCATCGGGCCCGGTGCTCGCGCAGTTGCTTCAGCCACACCTCGACCGCGACCGCGGCGAGAAAGAACCGGTCGTCGTGCGTTTGACCGACGCTCGCCTGCCGTACCGCGAGCCGCCAGCGATCGGCGTCGACGATCCCGCGCTCGGCGATCAGCGGCGTGTCGCACAAATAGCCGAACCAATCGCGCGAGCGCCGCAAGCCCTCGACCATGGACGGGTTTCCGGTGCCCTTGGTCGCGCGTCGACGCACGAGCTCGGGCAGCACGCCCGCCAGCGCGCGGCGTTGCAGATAGCGATCGCAGCGCGGGCGCAGCTTCTGCTCCCACGGGATCCCGCACATGAACTCGACGAGCGGGCGATACAGTATCGGGTTGCGGACCGCGTACGTCATGCGGCGCCGGGGGACGGACGCGGTCGACGTCGACATCATCCACAGCGCGTCCCAGAGCATCTGGCGTGCGGGAGTGCGGCAATGCGGTGCGACGCGTCGCGACATTCGCATCTCGAGTCGCATCGCGCGGGTGTACCCGCGCTCGAACCACGGCGGCAGCGCCGTGCGGTCCGCGTTGCGCATGCGGCGGCCGCGCACGTGATCGACGGCCGGTTCGACCAGGCTTCGAAGGAGCCAGTGCGACTGCGAGCGGCCGTCCCTCGCGCCGTTCTTCCATGCGTTCATCGCGCGCAGCGCTCCGGCCGGGTTCCCGTCGAACAGCGGGTCGGCGAGGTGCGTGGGAACGTCGCCGGGCGACGCGCACAGCACGGCGTCACCCGCATGGCCGCTCAGCATGACGCGCGCGCCGTGCGAGCGCAGCAGCGCATTTTCGATCTGCAGCTGCTGTTCGGCGATGACCGCATGCGTCGGCTCGCCGTGAAACCCGCCCGGGAGCTGCGAGAACGGCAGCATCGTCTCGATCTCGACCTTGTGCCATGGAAGCGCGTACTGCTCGACGACGGCGCGCATCCAGCGCGACTCGTCGGCGTCGGGCCACGTGCTGGACACGATCGAATACGCGGCGAGGTCGTGCGCATCGTCGCGCGCGGCGATCGATGCGATGCTCGATGAGTCTAGCCCGCCCGACAACGACACCCACGTCGGCCCGTTCGGGTCGCGTGCGGATTGCACGCCGGCGGAAAGGAGCGCGCGAAAGCGCTCTTCGTATTCGGCGTCGTCGCGGCAGCGTACCATCGGTGCATCGGCGAGATCCCACGTTCGCAGCGCGCGCAGCGCGCGCAGCTCGCCGGCGGACCACCACATGCTTTGCCCCGGCAGCACCCGAAGGATCGATCGGTACGGGGTCCGCTCGCTGGTCGTGAAACCGCACGCCAGAAAATCGGCGAGGTACTCGTCGTCCACCGCGGCGGCGGCGGCGTCGTCGACGAGATCGATGATGTCGGTCGCGAACGCGATCCCGCCGGATCGATGCGAATAGAACAGCGGCGCGACACCGAGCGCGTCGTGGGTGAGCAGTGCGGTCTGTGCCCGTAGATCGTACACCAGCGCGGCGTACTCGCCGAGAACGTGAGCCTGCAGGTCGCGGCCCCAGGCACGAAACGCATGCGCCAGCAGCTCGCCGTCGCTCGGGCGGAGCGGCGGGGCGAATCCGAGCCGCGCGCACAGCGCGGCGCGGTCGGCGATGTAGCCGCAGCACAGGACGCGACAACCGGCGTGCTCCGCGGGTTGCGCTGCATCGCCGGGGTCGAGTGCGCCCAAATGCGTGAGCCGGCCCGAAAAACGGTCCGGCGTTTCGGTCGCGATCATGCCGCTACGGTATCGCGGACCTGTCGCCGATGCGCGCGAGCGGAGTGAAGCCGCGAGCGAGCTCGTCGCAGACGGGCGAGCCGTCGCATTCGACCCACGCATGGGCGGCGAACGGAAACCGGCGGACACCGATCAGATGCTCAGCAGGGACGCCGGCGGAGCGCAAGAAGCGATAGAGCGACAGCGAGCGCAGAAGACAATCTTCGGGCGCGCGCCGCGCGACGAAGAAGTTCTCCGCCCGCGCGAAGGCCGGCAATGCGGCGCCGAGCCGCCGCGTTCGAGAACTTGCGGGCAGCAGCGCATAGCGTTCGTAGGTCTTGCGGAAGCCGTCGCGGCCGAGCGCGCGCCGTGTGCCGATCAGGCAGAAGAGCGCTGCGAGCGTCGTCGGCCGCGTACCGCGCGACGGGACGCGCGCAGGCGTGGCCGACCGTAACGCGGCGGCCGCGCCGCTCGGCTCCAAGACACGTTCGGTGACGCACCGCCGCGCGAACGCCGCCAGGTCGGACTCGAAGCGGTTCCGGTCGACGTCGAAGTCACGCGCGATGCGATCGAACGTGCCCGCGGTGTCGGATTCGCCGGTGAGGACGGACCACAGCGCGCTCGCCACGTCGTCGAGGACACGGTATGTTTCGGTGTTGAGATCGAGGACCACGCGCAAACCATCGACCTCGGCGTGGCGCACCGAGGCCGTCGGAGAGAACCGATGGTGAGCGAAGGCCCCGGCGCTCACGACCCAATCGGCGGGCAAGCGACAGGGCTGAGGGTTACTCGAGATCGACCTCGTCGAAGCGGTTGCCGTTTAGGCTGTACGTCAAGGTCGTGGAGTGGGTGTCGTTGTCGCGGACGTTCGTGGTCATGCCTTCGGTCACGTCGACCACATCGCCGACATCGATCATCTCGGGGGCATGCCACGAGCGCTTATCCTGATTCATACATCTCTCCCGACGGGTTGCGTCAAAACCATTCGAGTGTACACTGATTGGTACCGGTGGGCAACCCTACCGGAAATTTTTCAGCTGTTTCTGCGAAAGGGCCGGGATGGAGGTCAACGCGCGCTGTCCCCACCGGGTATTTCGAAATGTGCTGGGCCCGGCGGCCACTGCGGCGCTGCTGGACTACGCGGTGTCGCGCGAAGCGGATTTCCAGGCGGGTAGGGCCTACGACCGGCGATCCGGTGCGGAGCAGATCGATCGCACCCGGCGCGATTGCGTGCTGCTGGCCGACCTCGGAGCGTTTCGCGCGCCCTTGGAGCGTTTCGTGCGCTCCATCATCACGCCGACGCTGGGCGAGCTCCGCTTGAACGAGCCGAGCGGCGAGCCCAAGGAGTTCGAGATCTCCGCCTACGGTGACGGCGGGCATTTCAATGCGCACATCGATACGGTGGAAGCCCTCAATCAGGTGCGCATCCTTTCGTGCGTCTACTATTTCGCGGCGACGCCGCCGCGTTTCAGCGGCGGCGCGCTGCGGCTGCACGCATTTCCGAGCCGCGCCGGCGCGCAGACGGACGCCCCGCCGTACGTCGACGTCGCGCCCGAGACCGACACGTTCGTCGCGTTCGCGAGCTGGTTGCGCCACGAAGTGCTTCCCGTGCGCGTGCCGTCGGGCGCGTGGGCCGACCGGCGGTTTGCGATCAACTGCTGGGTGCACCGCACGGCCGAGCAGCCCGCCGGCGTGCGCTAACCGCGCAGCGTGCGCACGGCGCTGCGCGCGACGCCGGCGATCGCGGCATCGCGTTCGGCGTCGGTGCCGCGCACCTCGGCGAAGTACACGGCCAGAATGATCGGCGGTCCGGCGGGCGGCCACAGGATCGCGACGTCGTTGCCGCCGGAATTCGTCGTGCCCGTTTTGTCGCCGACGGTCCAGCCGGCGGGCACGCCCGCGCGGATGCGCGCCAGGCCCGTGTTTGCGCCGCGCAGCCAGCCGTAGAGACGCGCTTTCGACGGGCCCGACAGCACGCGGCTGCGTACGAGCCGCGCCAGCAGGTTCGCCATCGCTTCCGGGGTCGTCGTGTCGCGCACGTCGCCGGGTGTCGCCGTGTTCAGGGCGGGTTCGTTGCGGTCGAGTCGCGTGACGGGGTCGCCGAGCCGGCGCATGAACGCCGTCACGCCGCCCGGGCCGCCTACGGCCGCGAGCAGCAAGTTCGCGGCCGCGTTGTCGCTGTGCTCGATCGCCGCGGCGCAGAGCTGCGCGATCGTGAGCGTTCCGCCGTGCGGCTGTTGCGCGACGATGGGGCTGTAGTTCAGCAGATCGGCCGCGGTGAAGCGGATCGGCCGGTCGAGCCGCTCCGTGCCTTCGTCGACGCGTTTGAGCACCGCCATCACGAGCGGCAGCTTGAACGTGCTCGCCAGCGGAAAGCGCTCGCGCGAGCGCTGCACGATGCGCCGCAGATCGCGCAGGTCGATCGCCACGACGCCCAGCCGGCCGCGGCCGCTCAGCTCCTGCACGAGAAACGGCGGTGTGGGCACGTCGGCGAGCGTGGGCGGCGGCGTCGCGACGGCCGCGGCGAGGGATCGCAGAAACACCGGGCGGTTCATTCACTCGCCGAATTCGCCGGGACGCATGCCCCGTTCCCTGGGTAGGAGGGCAGCATGATTCGTACGGTGATGCTCGCTCTCGCGCTGGTCGCGGCGACGCTCGGCGCGACCAAAGCAACGCCGAAGCCGACGCCGCCGCCGATGGTTTCGAAGAGCTCCGATGCGCCGGCGGACGAGTATTTCGGGCCGTTCAAGTATAGCGCGATCTCCGTGCGCATGAAGATCAACATGCTGGGCCGCTCGTATCACGAGCGCTGGAGCGAAGACGCGTCGATCGTGCACGACGCGTTGCTGGTCGAGTCGTCGTATCGCGCGTGGGCCAAGAAATATCCCAAGGACCGCTGGCTCGCGCCGACCGCGTATCACCTCGCGCAGTTGTACCAGGACGTCCAGACGCAGGACGCGCGCAACCACGCGCGCGCGATGTACGAGTTCCTCGCGAAGAACTACCCGGCGTCCAAAGAGGCGCACTCCGCGCGCGTGCGCCTGAGCCAAGGCTTCCCGGCGCTGCACGGCGAGTCGCCCGTCTCGCCGACCCCGTCGCCGTATGGGCCGGCCTCGCCCGTCCCGGGCGCGTCCCCGCTGCCGTCGGGGGCGCCGGCAACCGCGCCGAGCGGCGCTCCTGCGGCCAAAGCGAGCAGCGCCCCGCCGCCCGCGCCGAGCCCGAGCCCGAGCCCCCGCCCCTAAAGCGACGAGCGCCCGGGTTTCCCCGAGCGCTCGTGTTCGTTTGGTCTACCAGCCGCCGCCGGAGTCGCCGCCCCCCCCCCCG
>JALZBE010000124.1:0-966 GCA_030947665.1 Vulcanimicrobiota bacterium
AACCCACCCACCGAAGCAATGCCCGCAAGGGCGCGCGGTTCCGCGTGCCGTCAGAACCGATGCGGAGCCGCTCGCCCCGCCACCATCGTGCCTTAGACTTTCTCGATCTGGTAGAACTCGAGCTCAACCGGCGTTTCACGCCCGAAGATCGAGATGAGCGCGCGAACTTTTTCTTTCTCCGGCTGGATGTCATCGACAATCCCGGTGAAGTCGAAGAACGGCCCAGACGTGACCTTGATCCGATCGCCCTTCGCGAAGTCGATCTTGAGCTTGGGCGTCTCGATCCCCATTTGCTTGAGGATGGTCTTGACTTCTTTGTCCTGCAGCGGCACGGGCTTCTCACCCGACCCCGGCGACCCGACGAAGCCGGTCACGCCCGACGTGTTGCGCACGACGTACCAAGACGCGTCGTCCATGTCCATCTCGACGAGCACGTAGCCCGGAAACACTTTCTTGGGCGTGATCTTGCGCTTGCCGTCCTTGAATTCGACTTCGTCTTCCATCGGGACGAGCACGCGGAAGATCTTGTCCTGCATGTTCATCGAGTGGATGCGGCGCTCGAGGTTGGCCTTGACCTTGTTCTCGTAACCCGAGTACGTGTGGATGACGAACCACTTCTTGCGGTCGTCCTGCTTCTTGGCCGGCGCCGCAGCGGGCGCGGCGGTCTGCTCGTCGGGTTCGACGGGCTCGGCGACCGAAGCGGTGACGTCCTGTTCGGTTTCCATCAGCGTGCGCTGCCCGTGAGCCAGGTGAACACGAGCTCGAAGAGCCGGTCGCAGAGATACGTGAAGACGCCGACCCCGACGACGAGCGCGATGGTGAGCGCCGTCGCGGCGATCCATTCCTCGCGCGTGGGCCACGTGACGCGGCGCATCTCGGTGGCGACGCCGCGGACGAAATCCTGCGTGCGTTGTGCGTTCGCCGCGCGCTGGGCGGGGGTCGCCGGACGGGCGCCCGGACGGCTGG
>JALZBE010000124.1:976-6977 GCA_030947665.1 Vulcanimicrobiota bacterium
CCTGACGATTCGCCGCAGGTCGGCCGGCGGGACGACTTGCGTCCGGGCGTGTCGCGCCGGGACGGCTAGGATTGGACTTCATAATGCCTTCTACCGCAGAAGCTTGGCAGGGCGGACAGGACTCGAACCTGCAACCCGCGGTTTTGGAGACCGCTGCGCTACCAATTGCGCCACCGCCCTACGGACTGAGTGGTTATTTCGTTTCGCGATGAGGTTTGTGGCACCGGCAGAAACGGCAGTACTTGCTCAGTTCGAGCCGGTTCGTGGTCTTCTGCTTGTTCTTGAACGTGTTGTAGTTGCGCCGCTTGCATTCGGTGCAAGCCATGGTAACCATCACACGGGTCTCTTTTTTCGCCATCGTCGTCGTTCTCGAAAGGGAGCCGGGGCGCCGGGAACATGAAGAAAACGGACACGCGGTCCGTTCCGAGGTGAAAGTGTAGCACAGGCCCGCGCCCCTGTAAACCGAAGGTGCCAGCCATGGCCCGGCAGGACACTCCTCCCACCTGATGCCGCTCGAAACGGACGCCCTTTACGCTTGCCCGAGCTGCGGTGAGGAAAACGCGCTGGGCATCGACCCGACCGCCGGGCGCCGCCAGACCCTGGTCGAGGACTGCCCCGTCTGCTGCCGCCCCCTGGTGTTTACGATCGTGATTGACCACGAAGGCGACGCAACCGTCGAGCGCGTCGAGCGCGAGTAAGTCCGGAAGGCAGAGCGCAAGGAGAAGCCGTCAGCTCACGGCGACGAGCGGGGACTCTACCACGCGGTTGCGGCCGGCGTTCTTGGCGCGGTAGAGCGCGCGGTCGGCGCGCTCGACCACGTCGCCCGACGCATCCCCGGCGCGCGCGTACGCCACGCCGACCGAGACCGTCACCGGCTTGCCGTCCGCGTAGGCGAGGCCGCCCGCCTCGATGGCGGCCCGCAGCCGCTCGGCAACCTGCAGGGCGCGCTCGCGTGCGGCGTCGCGCACGAGCACGAGAAACTCTTCGCCGCCGAAGCGCCCGGCGAGGTCGACGCCGCGCGTGTTCTCAGCGATCAGCCGGCCGATCTGCGCCAGCACGCGATCGCCGGTCTGGTGGCCGAGCAGATCGTTGATCGACTTGAAGTGGTCGACGTCGAGCAGCAGCACTGCGTAGCTGCCCCCGTCGCGCACGTACTTCATCGCGTCCTCGAACGCACGCTGCACACCACGCCGGTTCGCGAGGCCCGTCAGGATGTCGATCGTCGCGGCGGTGCGCGTCGCGGCGATCGCGCCGTACTCGCCCAGCAGCGGCCCCAGCTCCGATGCGGCGCGCTCGAAGTCGCGCCCGGCGACGAGCGCGAGCGTGCGCGGCGCGCGGAACAGCAGCAGCGCGCCGCGCAGCCGGTCCTCCGCGTCGCGCGCGGCGTACGCGCGCACGGTGCCGTCCTCGCGATCCTCGAACGCGACGTTGTCGCCGGTGACTTGCAGCTCGAGCAGCGCGCGGCCGCCGAGCCGTTCCAGATCCGACGCGACGGTCGGGCCGAAGCGCATGACGCGCGACCAGCGGTCGGCTCCAACCCGCCCGAACGCCGCGATCTCGACGGACTCGCGCAGGATGCGCGGGTCGATGCTTTCCAGCAGCGAGCGGATCTGCGGCTGCGGATCGTTGGCACGCAGCATCGCGTCGACGGCATCGCGCGATAGCGACAGCCGGTGCAGCCGCGCGTTGACGCGCGCGAACCGCACGAGCACGACCGCGAGCAGAAGCAGCGGCAGCAGCAGCGCAACACCGAGCACGCCGCCGTCGTGCAGCACGACCCGCGCGACGACGTACGCCCAAGCGGCTTCGGCGAACGCGGTCAAGATCGTGGCGCGGTCGCCGACGTGGCGCGGCCAGATCCGCAGCAGCGAACGCCCTTGGCGCGCGGCGGCCAGCGGATCGATCCAGAGCAAGTCGGCCAGCAGCACGAAGCCCGTCGCGATGACGATGAACGCGACAGCCGAAAACAGCGCCGGCGGCCCGGCGACGGCGGCGTGCAGCTCCAGCGATAGCAGCGACGCCGCCCACCATACCGGCACCCACAGCGTCGACGTCAAGACGCGGTCGAGCGTCGACCGGCGCCGCAACAGCCCCGCCGGCCGCACGAGGTACGCGGCGACATTGCATGCGGCGGCCCACATCCAGCCTTCGCTGACGAGCACGGCGAGCAGCAGCGGGATGATGAGCCCGACGCGGTCGCTCTCGGGCGTCGGCCGGACGCTGCGCTCGAAGTGCGCGGCGGGGGCGCGCAGCACGCCGAGCACGATCGCGATCGCGAGCGCGCCTACGATGAAGATCACGTCGGCGGCCCGCAGCGCGCGCACGGCGACCGGACCCCATGCGACCGCCAAGACCATCGCCGCCAACAGCGAGGCCGCGCGAACGATACCGTACACGCGTCGGGAGGTCACGCTGCTTCGCGGCGTTCGCGGTGCGGGCGAAAGCCTCCGGCTCCAGCCATCACGTCGGCCTGCGCGGCGGCCGGTGAAGTGTTCCTTGCGCTTTCGCTCGCGGCGTGCGGCCCGCGGGCCACGCATCACCACGATCGACGGAAACTTTGCGCCGTTCACGACGCAGTGAGCGGTTAAACGGAAATGTGCGCCCGGGCGGACTTGAACCGCCAACCTCGGCCTTAGGAGTGCCTCGCTCTATCCAGTTGAGCTACGGGCGCACGGGCTGATACGCTTCCCGCAGCGAAGGGCCGGGTCATGCAGACGCGCGCCGGCTCCGAAGGCGTCGGAACCCAGCACATCCCGCCGATGAGCACCGTGCCGGCGGGCTTCTCGATCGAAAACGACTTACCGGCGGGCTTCGGCGCTTTCTACCGCCCGCTCCACGAGCGGTTCGCGCCGCTTCAGCGGGCGGCGATCGAAGCCCGGCACCGCGTGCTCGATGCGTCGCAGCACGGCCGCAAGCCGCAGTACCTTCCGCCGTCGGACGCACAGGGCGATTGGAAGATCGAGATCCCGGACTGGGTCCGCGACCAGCGCAATCAGATGACGGGACCGGCCGACGACCACGAGCTCGGCGTCAAGATGCTCAACTCGGGTGCGCCGGGCGTCATGATCGACCTCGAGGACTCGATGGCGAACGACTTTGCGCGCACGCTGGGCGGCATCGACAACACGATCGCGATGTATTACGGCGAGCTGACGTACGTCGACAAGAAGCGCGGCGACGCCGTCGTCGGCGTCAAGCCGTCGGCGACGGTGCTGTGGACGCGCGTGCGCGGCCTGCACCTCTCGCAAGCCGGCATCGACGACGAGCCGACGCCGGCGTCGCTGTTCGATCTCGCCTTGCTCGCGTACAAGCTCGACTTCTCCAAGCTGAAGCACCCGCTCGCGATCTACATCCCGAAGTCGCAGGCCGCGAACGAAGCGCTGTGGTGGCGCGACGTGTTCCAAGCGGTCGCAGAAGCCAAAGGGCTCGAGCCGCACGCGATCAAGGCGATGGCGCTGATCGAAGCGTTTCCGTTCGCGTACCAGATCGAAGAGTTCGCGTACCACCTGCGCGACCATCTGCTCGGGCTCAATCTCGGGCGTTGGGACTACATGGCCTCGCTCATCCACTTCAACCTCGACGACGCGAACTGGGTCCTGCCGGACCGCAATACGATCCCTCACGACGTCGGCTTCTTTCAAAACCTGCGCGAGCGCATCCCGGAGGTGTGCCACCGCCACGGCCTGCTCGCGATCGGCGGCATGACGGCGCTGTTCCCCGACCGCTCGAATCCGGAGCTCAACGCGCGCGCGCTCGCAGCGCTGGAAAAAGACAAGAAGAACGAGTCGGCCTCGCTGTTCGACGGCGCGTGGACGGGGCACCCGGACCAGAACGCGATCGCCGTCGCGCAGTTTCCGGACCCGAATCAGAACTTTGCGCGCAAGCCGGGCGCAAACGCGACGCCCGATCTTCTGCCCTCGATCGCCGGGGTCGGCGAGAAGTCGGAGGCCGGCACGCGCGCCGCGGTGCGCACGGTGATCCGCTATCGCCACGGCTATCTCAGCGGGCGCGGCGCGTCGCTGCTGGACGGCTACATGGAGGACCTCGCAACCGACCGCATCTACCGTTTGATGATCGCGCAGCGCATCCGGCACGGCATGCACGCCGCAGCGGACGTGACGCGCTTCTTCGACGAGGAGCTTGCGAAGCTGCTCGCCGAACCGGTCGCGCAAGACCCCAACGAAGCCGCAAAGTTCCGCGAGGCGCGCCGCCAGAGCGAGATGATGATCACCGACGGTTACCATGACCCGATCTGAGCGGCGCGAACCTACGCCGGCGCTGAGCTGAGGGACGCCGCATCCGAGACGTGACCGGCGCCGCCGACGACGTCGATCTCGACGCGCTGCTCGAGCATGTGCCGGCGATCGTGTACGTCGCGCGCCCCGACGGCACCATCGCGTTCGCGAACGCCGCGTGGGAGCGGTTCAGCGGCTTGCCGGTGCAGACCGTGCTCGACCACGGCTGGGCCGAGGTCCTGCACCCCGGCGACGCGGCGCGCGTCGGCGGCGCGTGGCTCAACGCGATGGCGTCGGTCGTCCCGTTTCGCGAAGAGTTCCGCGTCCGCGACCGCGCCGGCGAGTTCCGCTGGGTGATCTCGCACGCGATCCCCACCTTCGATGCCGCCGGCGTCGTGTCGGCCTGGTACGGCACCGTCATCCCAATCGACGAGCGGCGCACCGCGGAGGCGGCGCTCGCATCGCTCGCGGACGCCATACCGCAGCTGGTGTGGGCGAACGACGCGAACGGAAATGCGGTACACGTCAACCGCCGTTGGATCGAGTACACCGGGCTGAGCTTCGACGAGTCGCTCGGGCGCGGCTGGGCGCGCGTCATCCATCCCGACGACGTGCCCGACATGGAGGAAGGCTGGCGCGACGCGCTCGCCACCGGCACCTTCCGCAGCGAGCGCGCGTTCCGCCTGCGCCGTCACGACGCCGCCTACCGATGGTTCGTGGTGCGCGCGGTCGCGGTGCGCGACGAGAACGGCGCGATCCTGCGCTGGTACGGCACCAATACCGACGTCGACGACCAGTACCGGGCCGCGCAGCGGCGCACGATGCTCGACCGGCTCGGCGTCGCGTTCACCGAGTCGCTGGACTACGAGCGCACCGCGCGGACCGTGGTATCCGCCATGTGCGAAGACTTCGCGGACTTCGCGTTCATCGACGTCGTCGAGGACGGACGGCTGAAACGCATCGCAGTCGAGAGCGGGCGCCTCGGCGCGGAGTCGCGCCGGTTTCGCGCCTTCGCGCCGCCGCCGGAGGCCGAGCGTCATCCGATCAACATCGTGCTGCGCACCGGCCGCTCGGAAATCGTGCCCGAGTGCAACGACGCCTGGCGGCGCGCGACGACGTGGAACGACGAGCACTACGCGTTCGTCGCGACGCTGCCGATGGCGTCGATCGCATACGTGCCGATGATCGCGGCCGGCGAGCGCATCGGCGTGCTCACGTTCGGTGCCGCACTTGGTACGGGTCGCAGCTTCACCCAGGCCGACCTCGACGAGGCGGAAGAGATCGCGCGCCGCGCCGCCGTTGCGCTCGCCAACGCTCGGCTCTACCGCGATCTCGCCGCGAGCGAGGCACGCTATCGCGGCCTGATCGACACCGCTCAAGAGGGCATCTGGATCATCGACCGCGCGGCGCGCACGCGCTACGTCAACGCGCGCATGAGTGAGATGCTCGGCTACACGCCCGACGAGATGTACGACCGCTGGTTCTTCGACTTTGCGGATCCGCGCGAGCACGAGGGCGCCCGGCAGGCGATCGAAGAGCACCGCGGCGGCAGCGGCATGCGGCGCGAGTCGCAGCTGCTGCACAAAGACGGTCACATCGTCTGCGTGATGGTCGCGTCCAGCCCGATCGTCGGCGTGGACGACGCGTACAACGGATCGCTGGGGATGTTCACGGACATCACGGAGCGCAAAGCGCTCGAGACGCAATACCGCGTGCTGGCCGAGGCCGGCGAGGTGCTGGCCGCGTCGCTCGACGTCGCGCAGACG
>JALZBE010000571.1 GCA_030947665.1 Vulcanimicrobiota bacterium
ACCGCCCCCGTCGGCGGCGTAAGAGGCGCGGTTGGGGACGTGGTCGGAGTCGGAGTCGGTGGTGTTGGTGGCGGCGTGGACGCGCCGCCTCCGCCGCCGCACGCGGCAAGGCCTGACGCCAGAACGAAAATCACGCCGAAGGATAATACGCTGCGCATCGCTCCTACGAGTATCGGTTACGGAGGTTCGCCAAGCATTGCAACTCGCTTAGAGCGGCAGCGGCGGCTTTGTGGGGGGACCGCCCCATGCTATCATGGTTTCGAAAATCGACGCAGCGGCCGAAGGGAGTATCGATGGCCCGTCTCATTTGCATTGTGCTGGCGACCGCCTGTATGGCCGTCGCCGCGCCGGCTTTTGCGTCCGAACCCACCTTCGCGACCACCTTCGTGTCCGGCGTCACGCCGCGCGGCACCACGGGATATGACGGCGGCGTCGACGTTCGCGGCGGGCGCTACGTGCGCGTGACGGCCAGCGGTACGCTGGCGCTCGGTTACGGTGCGTGCGCCCGTACGACGGGACCGCAAGGCTGCGCCGCCGCCTTCTCGCCGGCCCGTTCGGCGCCGGCTTCGCCGACGGGCGCGCTCGTCGCCGCGTTCGTCAACGCATCGGGCGCACTCGTCAGCAGCTGGGCAGCCGTTGGGGAAGCCGCGTACGTCGCGATCCCGGCCGGCGCCGCGCGCGTCGTCTTTCGCATCAACGGGTCCACGGGTCGTGAGTTCGGCGCGTTCCGCGTCGTCGCCGACGTCGTCAGCGAACGCACCGGGCGCGCCGTGCAAGGTGTTTCCGCGTCGAACGTTTCCCCGAGCACGACCCGCCACACGCAGCCCGTGATGCGCGCCGTCACGACGAGCGGTCTATCGTCGCGCGCCGACGTCCAGCATCTGCTGCGGCGCTTCGGATTCTCCGACACGCCGGGCAACGTCACCGCGGTGTACCGCGGCGGCGCGGGCACGTGGCTCGCGCAACAGCTCAACCCGGCCGCGATCGACGACTCCGCGCTCGCGACGTACATGGAGCCGATACCGCTGGCCGGCACCTCGCCGCAGACGATGAACGGCTACGACAACTACGGCACGATCCTCGAGCGGCTCATCATCCAGCGCGAGGTCGCGTCGAAGCGGCAGCTGCTCGAGAAGATGACGCTTCACTGGCTGGAGCACTTCGCCGTCAGCGAAGACAAGGTGAACAGCCCGCCCGCGATGATCCACTACGAAGAGACGCTGCGCACGGACGCGCTGGGCAACTTCAAGACGCTCGTCTCGGACGTCAGCGTCGAGCCGGCGATGCTGCTGTGGCTCGACAACAACAACAACGACGGCTCGCACGTCGCCACCTCGCCGCCCAACGAGAACTTCTCGCGCGAGCTCATGCAGCTCTACGTGCTCGGCACGACGCAGCTCAACGCGGACGGCACGCCGGTTCTCGACGGCAGCGGAAACCCGCTGCCGACCTACTCCGACCAAGACGTCAAGCAGGTCGCGCAAGCGCTGACCGGCTTTCAGCGCACCGAGCCGTATCCGCTCCCGCTCGCCGATCCGCGCACGATCGACGGCGTGAAGTTCTTCGCGACCCGCCACGCCAAGGGCCCATTCACGATCGTCGGCCAAACCGTCACCGACACCGGCGACCCGACGATCGTCGGCAAAGTCGTCGGCGTCCTCGCGAGCAATCCCGCAACCGCGCCGTTCGAGGTCAAAGAACTCTTGCAGCGCTTCGTGAGCGAGACGCCGTCGCCGGGCTACGTGGCGCGAATCGTCGCCGTTTGGAACGCCAACGTCGACGCGCCCGACCAGCTCGCGAAAGTGATGCAGGCAATCGCATCGGACCCTGAGTTCAACGCCGACAAGCAATCGGTCGTGAAAGAGCCGATCGAGTACGCGGTCGACGCTATCCGCGAGCTCAACGGCGCGCAAGCGGTTCCGTTCACGACGTCGATGAAGACCCCGTACAACAGCGTGCACAGCGTGCTGAGCTCGATGCAGGAACAGCACTGGTATCCGCCCAGCGTGTTCTCGTTCTACCGCCCGGGTGAGAAAGAATCGCTGCTGACCAACTCGCTGCTGCTCACCCGCTGGGGCGAAGCGGTCGCGCTCAGCAACCGCGCGACGCTGACGACCCTGTGCGCGACGTGCGACGTCAACATCGACTTCACGACGCTGCCGGCGCTCGCGGGCAGCACCAGCGCCGCCGCCGTGACCGGCTATCTCATGGACGCGCTCGTCGACGGCGGCACGCCCGAGCTGCAGGCGCTGGTGCAAAACTATCTCGGCAGCAACGGGACGACCAACATCAAAGGCGCGGTATGGCTCGTGCTGACCTCGCCCGAATACGAGGTGAACTGACGATGCTGCTCTCACGGCGGCGGTTCTTGTGCGGGGCGACGGCGTCGGCGATGTCGATGCCGCTGTTCATGCGTGCGCTGGAAGCAGATGCGGCGACCGACACGATCCTCGTGACGATCCTGCAAGACGGCGGCTGTGACGGTTTCAACACCGTCGTGCCGCTCGGGCAGTACGGGAAGTACTCCGATCTGCGCACGGTACCGGGCGGCGGCAGCCTCGCGGTCCTCGACACCGACATCGGCGCGGCG
>JALZBE010000572.1 GCA_030947665.1 Vulcanimicrobiota bacterium
GTGCCGGTCCCCGCGCTCGGCGCGGCGGCGTTCTTCGGCGCCGCCGATGCCGCGACGATCGCGCGCGGCTCGTCCGGCGTCATCCTGCGGCGCAAGGCCGCCGGCGAGATCGCGCTCGCGCCGCGGGCGCATCGCGTCATGGGCGAATCGCTCGTCTACCTCGAACCGCATCCGGCGGCGTACGTCGAGGCGTATGACGAGCACGGCGCGCACCTCACCGTGACGCAACCGACGAATGCGTCCTTCTTATCGCCGGTGCTGCTGTTCCGGCAGCGCCAGCGGATCGGCGAGCTGGACGTGCCGTTCGACACGTTCGCGACGCCCGCGCTGCACCGCGTCGTGCGCGCGCTGTACTTCACGCCCCGCGATCTCGCGCAGTTCAACCGCGCGAACGCCGGCATGAACGCTCCCGCGCTGATCCTCACCGTCGCCGACGACGCCGGCAAACCGCTCGGGATCAAGCTCGCCGCCGCGGGGCAAGACGTCACGATCGCGGGCGTCCGCGTGCGCGCGACGCTCGGCACGTATCCCGCGCTCGCCGTGGCGGCCGCGCCGCCGACGTGGGCACTCGTGCTGGGCGTCGCGCTGTTCGTGCTCGGCCTCGCGTGGAGCGCGTTGCCTCAGGGCAGCTGAGTGCCGGCGCCCGGAACGCTCGCGGTGCAGTCGTGCACGACGAGCGTGCCGGCCACGGTGACCGGCGGGTTCGCGAGCGTGCCGACCGCGTACACGTTACGCAGCGCGATCGGCGGCGCGAGCGAGGGCGGGACCTTTACCGTCAGCCGCCGCGTGCCGCGGAAGTCGATCGCGCGCGCGAACGTCACCGTCTGGCGTTCGCCGTAGCGGTCGACGAGCGTCGCGCGCAGCGCCTCGCCGTTTGCGTCGCCGTCGACGTCGCACGCGAGCGCGACCGGTTCGCCCAGCGGGATCTCGTTCGCCGCGTATGCCGCGCGTTCGCCGGTCGTGAAGTCGTAGTCGAGCCGCAGCCGGTCGCCGTCGAGGGCGAGCGCGCCGGGTCCGTTGGCAGGTGTTGTCGTGAACTTCCAGCCGGCGCGGTGCTTATCGTCGAACAGCGCGAGCGCAACGGTGTGGCGACCCACGGGGATCGTCACGGTCGCGGTCGCGCCTCCCGCGCTCGCTGTGACGACCGCGTCGCGGTCGCCCGCGGCGAGCCGGCCGTGCGCGTCGATCGCGGCGTCCTTCGCGCTCCAGCGGACGAGGCCGTCGACGGCGACGGGGCGGTCGCGCGCGTCGAGTGCCGTGACGGTGAGGCCGACCGCGGCGTGCGGATCGGGGTTCGCGCCCGCGGGGCCGACGATCAGCCGCACGACGCGGTCGACGATCTCGACGGGGACGTCGGTCGCGACGCCGCCGCGCGCGATGCGCACGCTCGCGGCACCGGTCTGCGCGCCGGTGTTCAGCACGTCGTCCTCGCCGATCGACGCGATCAGCGGCGACGGCGCGACATGCCATGGCCCGCGCGCGTCGCCCAGCCCATGATCGTTCGCGTCGATGACGCGCGCGCGCAGCGGAACGCGCGCGCCGGCGAGCGCGATGATGCGCGTGGGCCGCACGACGAGCCGCGCGGGCGCCCCGAGCGGCGCATCGCTGTACACAAAGAGTCCGTCGGCGACTGCGCGTTCGAAACCGTCCGACGGTTCGTTCACGACGCTCGCTTCGGCGTCGCCGAGGACGCGCGCGGCGAGCGTGGCCGAACCGCCGCTGTCGAACAGCATCGCATCCGTCGCGCCGAGCCCGCGCAGCAGCGCGATCAGCTCGCCGCGGTTCACGCCGATCGACGTAGCGGGATGACGGCCGTCGACGACGACGAGCGCGAGCGTTCCGTCCGGGAAGCGCGCCGCCGCCGATGCCGGGATGCGACGGTCGCGCTCGGCGTAGTTCGGCGACGCGGGATCGTCGACCGGCGCGCCGCCGTGCAGCAGTTCGGGCCCGCCGCCGATCGCCGCGACGGCATCGCCGAACGGTGGATCCGTGACATACTGCAGCGTGACGACGTCACCGGCGCCGGGGACGGGACCGATCGCCTGCGCCGACGCGCCGTACGCGAGTCGCAGTCCGTGCGCGGGCGGCCACGGCGGCGCGCTCGTCACGGCCGTGACGCGAAACGGCGGCGTCCCGGCGCGGATGTCGGTAACATGCTCGAGGTCGAGCAGGATCACGTTGTTCGCGTTCGCCGGCGGGATCGCGCCGAACGCGGGCGTCAGCAGCGACGCGCCGGTCTGCGGCGGCCACTCGTTGACGGCGGTGATCGGCACGACCACGCCGCCGAACGTCGCGCTGCCGTTGAAGCGGTACGGCGTGAAGAGAACGGATCGCGCGCGCGTGACGGTCAGCGCGATGCGCGCGCTCGGCGTGCGTTCGAGCGCGCCGTTGCGCACCACGACGCCGAGCGGCGCGCCGCTCGCGTTGATGTCGAAGTAGTCGCCGTTGATGCCGGCGACCGCACCCGTGCGGCGCGCCATCGACGACGTCGTCTCGTCCTTGGACACGATGCTGTCGTGCGCGAGCACCGCACCGAACCGCACCGTCGGTTCCTGCGGGTCGACGGTGACGATCGACACCACCAAAGG
>JALZBE010000573.1 GCA_030947665.1 Vulcanimicrobiota bacterium
CTGCTGCAGTCGAAGGCCGCGCAGGCGCTGATCTGGGGCTTGTACGAACGCGGCGAGCTCTTCAACGCTTCGGAACGCGACGCGATCGCGCGCGTGTTCTTGCCGACGTATCTCGACCGGCCCGACGACGGCGCGGCGTACGTGCGCAAGCCGGTGCTCGGGCGCGAGGGGATCGGCGTCGCGATCCTCGACGCGGCCGGCGATGAAGTCGCGAGCGGCGAACGGGCGGTGCCGTCGATCGCCGAGCAGCCCGTGGTGTTCCAGCGGTACGTGCGCGCGCCGCGGCGGCACGTGCGCCGCGCGGACGGCAGCGAGATCGACGGCGAGGAGCTGACGACGTGTTTCGTGGTTGCCGGGCGGCCGAGCGCGATCGGCATGCGGATCGGCGGCGCCGTCACCGATTCGTGGAGCCATTTCGCGCCGCTTGGGCTGCAGCCGCTCGGGGTTGCGTAGCGCAGTGTTCGATCCGTATACCTACGCCAAGCCGTTCCTGCACATGCTCGATCCCGAGGACGCGCACGAGCTGACGATGTGCGCGCTGGAGCTCAACGTGGTGCCGGGCCAGCCGCGCGACGCCGATCCCGTGCTCGCGACGACGCTGTTCGGCCGCACGCTGACGAACCCGGTCGGCGTCGCCGCCGGCTTCGACAAGAACGGCCGCGTGTACGAGCGCATGGCCGCGCACGGCTTCGGTTTCGTCGAGATCGGCGGCGTGACGCCGCTGGCGCAGCGCGGCAACCCGCGCCCGCGCGTGTTTCGGCTGCCCGACGACCGCGCGGTGATCAACCGCATGGGCTTTCCGAACGAAGGCGCCGCGGCGCTGGAGGCGCGCTTGAAGCGCAAGGGCGCGCCGGAGATCGGGTTCGGGATCAACCTCGCCTCGAACGCGGAGAGCGCCGATCCGGCGGACGATTTCGTGCAGCTCGCGCAGCGTTTCGCGCCGTACGCGGATTATCTGACGCTCGACGTGTCGTGCCCGAACACCGCGAACGGTCAGGTGTTCCTCGACCCGGCGCAGCTCGCCGATCTGCTCGCGCGCCTCGCCGCGGTGGCATGGAGCGGCGAGCGGCCAAAGCTTGTCGCGAAACTTTCGCCCGACGTCGACGACGCGCTGCTTCAGCGGCTGGTGTCGACGCTGCTCGATGCGCGCATCGACGGGATCATCGTCGCGAACACGACGCGCGCGCGGCCGGCCGGCTTGCGCGGACCGCACGCGAACGAAGCGGGCGGGCTGTCCGGACCGCCGCTGTTCGGGCCGTCGACGGCGCTGCTGGTGCGCGTGCGCGAGCTCACCGGCGGCACCGTGCCGCTGATCGGCGTCGGCGGGATCGCGAGCGGTGCCGACGCGTTCGCGAAGCTGCACGCGGGTGCAACCCTGGTGCAAGTCTACACCGCGCTGATCTACGAGGGCACCGCGCTGGTCACGAAGATCAAACGCGAGCTGGCGGAGCTGCTACGGCGGAACGGCCCGGTGCCGCGGTGAAAGCGGTTTTCTCCGACCGAGGGTAATGCATGCGACCAGACGATCCGGCTTCGAACCTTCCGGCGCAACGCGTATCTCGCTTGCCTTCCACGGACGGGGCGGCGGTGGAGGACGACACCAAAGGGATGCCGCGCGTGTCCGTCAACGCGCCGATCGCGACCGCAGTCCTCGCGCCGCCGCTGGGAACGCCGCCGGAGCTCGCGGGGATGCTGCTGCCGAGTGAAGCGGTCACGTTCGCGAGCTCGCCGCATTGGGTGATCTTCGTGCGGCCCGCGATCCACGCCGTCGTGATCCTGATCCTACTCATGACGGTGCTGGGCTGGCAGTTGCATCCGATCGTGCGCGGCCACCACGTGACCGTGCTGCTGCTGACCGGCGCGGCGCGCACCGCGGCGCTCGGCGTCGCGGGGCTGCTGCTGCTGCGCGAACTGTTCTCCGTGGGCGCGCGGCTGATGCGGTACTTCGGCTTTCGCGTCGTCACGACGAACCGGCGTGTGTTCGTGGTCGAAGGCCTGTTCGGGCGCCGCGTGACGCCGCTGAGCAATACCGCGCTCGCCGGTACGACGATGTGGCAGGGTTTCTTCGGCCGCATGCTCGGTTACGGCAACCTGATGCTGCCGCCCGCCGCGAGCTGGACCGGCGCAATTCGCGAGATGCGCGATCCCGTGAAGCTGTACCGTGAGTTCGAAGCGGTCGCGCAAGGTGTCGACGGCGACCACTGGACCCCGGCCGTCCGGCAGACGCTGATTCCTTGAGCCGGAACCCTGCGGTTTGCGGGCGTGTTATACTCCTTGCTGGTCCAGGATGGACTCGCTCGAGGGGCTGAGTAGTCTCGACGGGGAGATCCGAGGCCGACGTAAGCAGGCGGAGTTGTGAGCCCTCCTAAAACGATCACAAGCGTTTATACGCGAACAACAACTACGCAATGGCTGCCTAGACCTAATTTAGGCTAACAGTCACCGTCCGGAGGAGGTCGCCGTTGCCGTCCTCCAGGCGGTCAACAAGTTCGGCTAGGGTGCGGAGAACGTTCCGAGAAGCGCCCGAAACTCAACCGGAACTGCGGCGCGTCTGATTCCTGTACCGAGAAGCTGACGCGC
>JALZBE010000125.1 GCA_030947665.1 Vulcanimicrobiota bacterium
TTGTACGACAGGCGGGCGCGGACGATGCGGCGCAGCTCGCGCGGCTGCGCGCCGCGAGCCTTGCCGAACAGGGATATCTCACCGGCGCGGACTTCGGCGCGTTCGTCGAACGTGCAGCCAGCGAGACGGCGCGGCTGTTTCGCGAGGAGCGACTCGTCGCGTGGCTCGCGTTTGCGGGCGACGGCGACCCGATCGGTTCGGCGTGCGCGGTGTACTTCGACCGGCTGCCCTATCCGGACGGCACGCTGCATGCGGAGTTGTCCGGCGTGTACGTCGAGCCCGTGTTCCGCGGCGCGGGCTGTGCTTCGCGCCTCGTCGGCGCGGTGGTCGAGAGTGTTCGGATGTCGGGCGTGCGGCGCACGTTTCTGCGGCCTTCGCCCGGAGCGCGGTCGCCGTACGCGCGCCTTGGTTTTGTCGACGACGAGACCGGCGTCATGAGCTTGAGCGCGTGACGATGGCGCACACAGACGACGCGACGGAGGCGAAGGGGCTGCAGTGGGGCGGGCGGTTCGCGTCGGCGCCCGACGCCGCGCTCCTCGCGTTCGGCTCGTCGCTGGCCGACGATCTCGTGCTCGCGCCGTTCGACGTGCGCTGTTCGCGCGCGCACGTCACGGCGCTGGAATCCGGCGGGATCCTCGGTAACAACGACGCTGCGGCGCTGCGCGACGCGCTCGATCGCGTTGCCGGCGAGATCGACGACGGTTCGTTTGCCGCGTGGGCGACGGCGCAGGCGTTCGAAGACGTGCACGGTGCGATCGACGCGCGCGTGCGCGAACACGCGGGTCCGGCCGGCGAACGGCTGCACGCGGGGCGCTCGCGCAACGATCAGGTCGCGACGACGCTGCTGCTGTATGCGCGCGACCGCGCGCTCCAGGGGGCGGAGCTGGCGCTGGACATCGCCGCGCTGATCGAAGAACACGCCGCTGCGGCCCTCGAACGGCGGACGCTGCTCGCCGCGACCACGCACTGGCAGCCTGCGCAGCCGGTGCTGCTCGCGTTCTGGCTCGACGCCGCGGCGCAAGCGTTCGTGCGCGCGGCGGAGCGGTTCGCTCGCGTCGCGCGCGACGCCGCGCGGTTCTGTCCGCTCGGCAGCGCGGCACTGGCAGGTTCGTCGCTGCCGCTCGACCGCGACGCCGCGGCGCGCGAACTCGGATTCGGCGCGCCGTCGCGCAACGCGCTCGACTCCGTCGGCGACCGCGACGTGGTGCTCGACCTGCTGCACGCGGTGGTGCGTGCGGCGGTTGCGGCGTCGCGGCCGAGCGAGGAACTCGTGATCTGGGCCACGCCCGCGTTCGGTTACATTCGCCTCGACGACGCGGCGTCGACCGGTTCGAGCCTCATGCCGCAGAAGCGCAATCCCGATCCGTTTGAGCTCGTGCGCGCCGCGGGTGCTCGCGCGATCGGCGTCTATGCAGGCGCGCTCGCATCGACCAACGGAATCGCGCTCTCGTACCATCGCGATCTGCAAGCGACCAAGGCGCAGGTGATCGCCGGTACGGAAGCCGCGCTGTCGGCGCTGGACGCGTTTCGCCGCGCGTTCGCGCACGTGCACTTCAACGATGATGCCGCGACCGCGCGCGCCGCCGACGGATATACGGTTGCGACCGATCTCGCCGATGCGGTGATCCGCACGGGCGCGACCGCGCGCGAGGCGCACCGCGCGGTCGGCGAGCGCGTGCTGCTGGCGGAGGAACGTGGGCGCCCGCTCGATTCCGCCGACGCGGCAGCGCTCGGTGTGGCGGACGCGCCGGTCGACGCGCTCGGCTCCGTGCTCGGCAAACGAACCGCGGGCTCGACGCATCCCGACGCGGTCGCCGCGTCGATCGCTGCAACGCGCGCCGCGGTAGCGGCGTTGTCGGAGTCGTTACGATGATCACCGCGCACGTCGTCGGCGCGAGCGGGTACGCCGCCGCCGAGTTGATCCGCCTCATCGACCGCCACCCTGCCGTCGCACTCGGCGTGCTGGAAAGCCGCTCGCAGCCGGGCGTGCCCGTCGCGGACGTGTTTCCTTGGCTGCCGCACGTGCACGTCGAGCTCGAAGCGAGCGGCAGCGCGCTGGCGCGCGCGCGCGAGGACGACGTCGTGTTCCTCGCGGGCGGGCACGATCTCGCGCGCGAGCAGACTCCGGCGTTCCTCGCCAAAGGCGCGCGCGTGATCGATCTCTCGGACGCGTTCCGGCTGCATGCGAATGCCGGCGAAGCGGTCTACGGTTTCCCGGAGCTCTATCGCCAGCAGATCGCAAACGCCAGGCTGATCGCGAACCCCGGCTGCTACGTGACGGCGTCGCTGCTCGCGCTCGTCCCGCTCGCGCCGCTCGCAGACCGCATCGCGCACGTGGTGATCGACGCGAAAAGCGGCATCACCGGCGCGGGGCGCACACCGTCGGCGTCGTCGCTGTTCGCCGAGGTCGACGGGGACGTGCGCGCGTACGGGCTGGCCGGGCATCGCCACGGCGCGGAGATCGTGCAGGAAGCGCGCGAGGCCGGCATCGCCGCGCCGATCGTGTTCTCGCCGCACGTCGTGCCGCTCAAGCGCGGCATCCTCGCCGACGTCTACCTGATCCCGCGCGCGCCGATCTCGCGCGACGAGGTGCACGCGCTGTACGCGCGCTTTTACGCGCCGAATCCGTTCGTCACCGTGTTCCGCGACTTGCGTGCGCCGCATCTGCCCGCACTCGAAGGCACGAACGATGCGCACCTCGCGGTCGCGGAGCGCGACGGCGTCGTGCACGTGCTCTCCGCGATCGACAACCTCGGCAAAGGCGCCGCGGGCCAGGCCATCCAGAACATGAACATCGCACTCGGACTTCCAGAGGAACACGGTCTCCATGCTCGCACAACCGTCGGCTGACACCAGCCACGCCGTCAACGGCGAGGCCGTTCGTTTGATCCAACTCCGCGGCGGGCTCGGCGCCGTCCCCGGCGTGCTGATGGCCGGCGTGCACGCGGGGATCAAGAAACGTAAGAGCGACCTCGCGCTGATCGCGCTGCCGGGTCCGCACGTGTGCGCGCAGGTCATCACGACGAATGAGATCAAAGCCGCGCCGCTGCTCGCAACGAACGCGCACCTCGACGTCGACGGGGACGAGATCGCGGCGATCGTGTGCAACGCAGGCTGCGCGAACGCGTGCACCGGCGAGCGCGGCCTGCGCGACGCTGAGAACACCGCGCGCCACACCGCGACGCTGCTCGGCGTGCGCGCGACGCAGGTCGTCGTCGCGTCGACCGGCGTGATCGGCGTGACGCTGCCGATGGACCGCCTGGCGAAAGGCCTCGACCGCGCGCACAAGCAGTTGTCGGAAGGCCCCGAGGCGTCGTACGCCGCGGCCGAGGCGATCATGACGACCGACCACGTACCGAAGCTCGCCGCGTACGCGTGGCACGAAAACGGCGAGCGCCGCGTGATCGGCGGGATCGCCAAAGGCTCGGGGATGATCGCCCCCAATATGGCGACGATGCTGGCGTTCCTGGTGACCGACGCGGCGGTATCGCGCGATTCGCTGACCGAGGCGTTGCGCGAAGCGTCCGACGGAACATTCAACATGATCTCCGTGGACGGCGATATGTCCACCAACGACGCGGTCTACTGCTGCGCGAAACCGGGCGATGCCGATGCGACGCCGGGCCTGCGTGCGGCGCTGACCGCGGTGTGCCGCGACCTCGCGATCGGCATGGTGAAGGACGGCGAAGGCGCGACCAAGACGCTCACGTTCACAGTAACCGGCGCTCGCGACACGCACCAAGCGCGCACGATCGGCCGCGCGGTAATCAACTCGAACCTCGTGAAGACCGCGCTGTACGGCGAGGATCCGAACTGGGGCCGCATGATCGCCGCGGCGGGATCGGTCGCGAGCGGTATGGATCCGGACACGTGGTCGCTGTACCTCGGCGACCAGACCTGGGTGGAACGCGGCGCGATCGAAGCGATGAGCGAAGCGGAAGCGCACCACGTCCTCGAAGAACACAATGTGGAAGTGCGCCTGGACCTGGGCATCGGCGAAGCAACGGCAACCGCCTGGGGCTGCGACCTCACGGGCGACTACGTGCGCATCAACGCCCATTATCGGACGTGACGCGGTGATTCAAGTCTCGCGCGGCGCTCGTTTAGTTACGCAGCATCCGCATCTCATGCAAAACTACGGGCGGCTCGAGATCAACATCGTCCGCGGCGAGGGTTGCTGGCTGTATGATGAGTCCGGCAATGCCTATCTCGATCTCGTCGCCGGAATCGCCGTCTGTGCGCTGGGGCATGCGCACCCGCGGATCGCGCGCGCCGTCGCCGAGCAGGCTGCGATGCTCGTGCACGTGAGCAATCTCGTGCATCACGAGCCCGCCGGGACGTTAGCGGACCGGCTTGCGGAGCTGAGCGGATTCGACGCGGTCTTCTTCTGCAACAGCGGCGCCGAGGCGAACGAAGCCGCGATCAAGCTCGCGCGCAAGCACGCGTGGCGCCGTGGTGAGAACAACCGCAACGTCATCCTCGCTGCGAACGGTTCGTTCCACGGCCGCACGATGGGCGCGCTCACCGCGACCGACAATCCCGCCTACCACGAAGGTTTCGAACCACTGCCGCTCGGGTTTGAGCACGTCGCGTTCAACGACGTCGACGCACTCGACGCCGCAATCACCGACAAAACGGCATGCTTTCTGGTCGAGCCCGTGCAGGGCGAAAGCGGCGTGGTTGCCGCGACGAAAGAATATCTCGAAGCAGCCCGGCGGCTGTGCGACGAGCGCGGCGCGCTGCTGATCTTCGACGAGGTCCAGTGCGGGATGGGTCGCATCGGCCGGCTGTTCGCGCATCAAGTCTACGGCGTGACGCCCGATGCGTTCACGCTCGCGAAGTCGCTCGCGAACGGGTTGCCGATCGGCACGCTCATCGTGCGCGGCGATGCGGCGGCATCGCTCAAGCCGGGCGATCACGGGACGACGTTCGGCGGGTCTCCCGTTCCGGCGGCGGCGGCGTTGGAGCACCTCGCGATCCGCGACGTCGTCGATCTCGACGGACACGTCACGACGGTCGGGGCGCTGCTGCGGGACGAGCTAGCGGCGATAGCGGCCGAGCACCCGGAGGTCTTCGACCAGCCGCGCGGCCTCGGTCTCATGCTCGGGCTGCCGGTGCGGGACGGGCACAAGGCCGCCGACTTCGTCGCGCGCGGCCTCGATCACGGCCTGTTCATCAACGCCGCCGGACGCAACACGCTGCGTTTCGTCCCGCCGCTCATCATCTCGGCGGACGAGGTTCGCGACGCCGCCGTCCGGCTGCGCGCCGTCATCGCGGCGACCCTGAACGGCTAGCGTCAGCGGAGGACGCAAGCCGCGCACGCGATCGGGCGGGAAGGTGCGGCGATCGTCGGCGACCAGCACGTCGACGACGAGATCGTCGTCGCGCGCATCGTGCAAAGCCATGAATCTCTTGCGATCGTCCGCGCCGAGATCGGCGACCCGAAGGTTCTTGAAATTGTCGTTCCAGCGTTCGCACCGTTCCGGCTCGATGCGCTCCGCGACCGCGTTTGCCACCTCGGTCTCGTCGGCGGCCCCCTGTACGAGTTCCACGAACTCCGCTGCGCCGAAGCCTGCTTCGGCGAGCAGCAGCGCGCTCAGCCCGTGTGTGAGGTGGTAATCGCCGAGGTCGCCGCCGCGTAGCGCTGCGCGCGCTTTGTCGATCGTGCGCGGCAGGACCATGAGGCCCGCGAGTCGCGCGCGCGGGTCGCGGGGCGGTCGCCGGCGCAAGCTGATCGGGCGCATCAGCCCCGATGGTAGCCGACACGTCTGAAAAAACCGTGAAAGCGGCAGAAGCGTGGCAGTTTCGCACGACATCCGGCGTGCGCGGCGAAGGAGGCCGAGATGGATCCGACCGCATTTTACGAACGGCTCGACGCCGACACGTTCGCGCCGACGCGCGCGACGACGAGCCCGTGGGACGAGCGGCTGCAGCACGGCGGTCCGCCGACCGCGCTGCTCGCGCACGTGATGAACGAGCGGCACCCGCGCGACGACGTGCGGCTCGCGCGGATCACCGCGGAATTCCTCGGTCCGATCCCGCGCGCGCCGATGCGCGTGCGCACGCGTGTCGCGCGGCCGGGCCGGCGCATCGAGTTGCTCGAAGCGGTCGTGGAAAGCGGCGGCCGCGAAGTGCTGACCGCGCGCGCATGGCGCATCGCGACGCAGGCCGCCGCCGGCGTTCCGGCTGCCGCGACGCCGCCGGATGCGGTCCCACCGATGCCCGATGCGAAACCGCCGCCGAGCTGGTTGAGCAAATTCGGCTACGGCGATGCGTTCGAGTGGCGCTACGTCTACGGCGGCGGCGCACCGGGGCCGGCGTCGGTGTGGACGCGGCCGCGCGTGCCGCTCATCGCCGGTGAGACACCGCAGCCGTTCGACCGCGTGATCGCAATCGCTGATTCGGCGAACGGCATCAGCGGCGAATTACCGATGGGCGAATGGCTGTTCGTGCCGCCGTCGCTGTCGCTCGCGCTGCAGCGCTATCCGCGCGGTGAGTGGACGCTGCTGGAAGCGCGCACGACGCTCAGCGACGACGGCATCGGCATGACCAGCTTGCGTCTCGCCGATACGGACGGATATGTAGGCGTCGGGCACCAGCCGCTGCTCATCGAACGGCGCGCACCTGAGGGCGCGAGCGCCGGATGAAAAAAGGGCCGCCTCACGCCTCGGCGGCCCCGTCTACGACTTGCGACGCCCGGTGGAACCGGCGGGTGCGTAGATCGAATGTGCTGTCAGGGGAACGAGCCCGCTTCGGCGGACGTTTCGTTCTACCAACGGTATCGGTCATCGACGGCGTGACTTGACCCGGCCTACCCGATTTGCGGGATGCCGCCGTTCGCCGGCGCGGCAGTACGATGATCCGGGATGTTCTGCAACTGCCTGCATGCGGCGGAGTCGCATCACGCCGACGTCTGCCACGCCCTCCACCGCGACGGTGAGGGGCTGGTGCG
>JALZBE010000574.1 GCA_030947665.1 Vulcanimicrobiota bacterium
GGTGATGAACGAAGGCCCGTCGTCGATGCGGCTCGGGCTCGACGGCGCGCCCGCGCTGGCCGAGGACGTCATCGTCGCGCGCGACCTGCTGATCGCCGGCGACACCGGCAAGGCCTGGCACATCGCGCACGTGTCGACCGCGACGTCGCTCGATTTGATTCGCTGGACGCGGACGCGCGGCGTGCGCGTGACGTGCGAGGTGACGCCGCACCATCTCGTTTTTCTGGACGACCGGTTCGACGATTACCGCGCCGATTCCAAAGTGAACCCGCCGCTGCGCGGGCCGCGCCACCGCGAAGCGCTGCGCGCCGCGGTGCTCGACGGGACGATCGACGCGTTCGCGACCGATCACGCGCCGCACGGCCTCGACGAGAAGGCGCAGTTGCTCTCGGAGGCGCCGGTCGGCTTCAGCGGGCTCGAGATCGCCCTGGGCGCCTACGCGTTCGCGCTGCCGGAGCTCCCGCTCGCGCGCTTCGTCGAACTGCTGTCGGTGAATCCCGCGCGCATCCTGGGCGTGCCGGGCGGAACGCTCGACGTCGGAAGCCCAGGCGACGTGACGGTGTTCGCCGACCGCGCGTGGACGGTCGACGCGCGCATGTTTCGCTCGAAGGGGAAGAACACGCCGTTCGACGGCATGACGCTGCCGCGGCGCGCGCTGGCGACGGTGATCGAAGGTGCTGTGGTGTTCGAGCACGGCGAAGTGTTCCCGCGCGAGGAAGTGCCCGCGTGACGAACCGCGCGGCGCTGCTGCTCGCGGACGGCACGCGCTACGACGGCGAAGGGTTGAACGCGATCGGCATTGCCCTGGGCGAAGCAGTGTTCTACACCGGCATGACCGGCTACGAAGAGGCGCTCACCGACCCGTCGTACGCCGGGCAGATCCTCGCGTTCACCTATCCGCTGATCGGCAACTACGGCGTCAGCGGGTCCGCCGCGCAGCATCCGCACGCGTGCGCCGCGGGCGCGGTGATCAAGCACCTCGCGCGCCATCCGTCGCACTACGACTCCAAGCAGGATCTCGGCTCGTGGCTTGATGCCGAAGGCGTGCGCACCATCGTCGGCATCGACACCCGCGCCCTGACGATCGCGCTGCGCGAGCACGGCACGATCGCGGCGGCGCTCGCGGTCGGCGACGAGGCGATCGCAGCGGTCGAGTCGACGCTGCAACGGTACGTGGTCGACGCAACGACGAAGGGGCTCGTCGCGTCGGTCGCCGGCGCGTACGTGCGCGGCGAGACGGTGGGCACCGGCCGCAAGCACGTCGTGCTACTGGACTGCGGCGTGAAGCGCAACATCATTCGCGACCTGACCGCGCTCGATGCGCGCGTAACCGTGCTGCCGTACGGCGCGTCACGCGAGGACATCCTCGCCGAAAACCCCGACGCGGTGGTGATCTCGCCGGGCCCCGGCGACCCGCGCGACCTTGGCGACACCGTCGAGACGCTGCGCGGGCTGATCGGCGAGAAGCCGCTGTTCGGGGTGTGCCTGGGCCATCAGCTGCTCGCGCTGGCGTGCGGCGCGCAGACGTACAAGCTCAAGTACGGCCACCGTGGCGGAAACCAGCCGGTCAAAGACGTCGTGCACGACGAGGTGATCGTGACCGCGCACAACCACGGTTACGCGGTGGACGGCGCGACGCTCCCGGCCGAGCTCGAAGCGACGATGGTCAACCTCAACGACGGCACCAACGAAGGCTTCCGGCATCGTACCCTGGCGGTCGAGGCGGTGCAGTTCCACCCCGAAGCATCGCCGGGCCCGTTCGACGCGCGCAACCTCTTCGCGCGCTGGCTCGACCGCGTCGGGTGAGCTGCGGCCGAGCTGTCGTGCTCGCGGTCGCCGCGCTGCTGACGTCGCCGGCGAACGCGGCGAGCCTGCGCACGCTGCACGTCGACGCGTTGTCGATGCGCGCCGACCGCGCGCACGTCGCGGTCGGCGAGGTGTTCCACCTCGCGATCCACGTCCACGTGCGCGAGAACGTTTCCGCGCTCGACGAGCTGGTGATCCCCGACGTCGGGACGATCAAGCTGGAAGGCGACGAGCGCAACGTCACGAGTTCGCCGGCCGGCACCGACGTGGTCGAGACGCTGACGCTCGAACCCACCGCGCCGGGTGCGTACACATTCAAAGGCGCGTACCTCGACGCGGTTGACGCGCGCACGCGCAAGCCGTCGCGCTTTTCGGCGAACACCGTTCGCGTGGTCGTCGGCGCGGCGGCTCCGGCGGCCGGGTCGATCTACGCGCAGGTTGCGCGCTTCATGATTCCTATCGAGCTCGCGGGTTCGGCGGTGCTCGTGGTGATCGCCGCGCTCGTCACGGTCATGCGAATGCGCCGTCGTCCCGCGCCCGCGATCGTGACGCCCGCCGCGCCGGTCGCGACCGTTCCGCCGCCGCGCACGCCGCGTGACGAGGTCGCCGACGCGCTGCGCGCGTATCGGACCGCACCCGCGAACGGCTCGGTCACGCGCTTGCGCGGCGCGTTGTTCGTCGCGGCCGGCACGAATGCGGGCGCGACGTTGCGCGACGCGCTCGCGGCCACGCCCGATCGCGAATTGCGCACCGCGCTGATCGCGGCGGAGCGG
>JALZBE010000126.1 GCA_030947665.1 Vulcanimicrobiota bacterium
AAACGGCCGTTGCAAACAAGGTTTTGCGCATGGGGTCGCCTCCGGGAGAAAGCCCGGTTTTCGTTGGTGAGCGCTGCGCGCATTCCTCTGCCCGTCGTGCGAACGAGCCCTCGCCGCTTCAACCGCACGGAAAGTGCGCGCGGTAGACGAACGAACCGAGCATGGCTTCTCCGACCGTTCCGCGCCGCTGGAATACTGAGATCGACGGTATTCGCTGGCTGCCGCGATTGATCGACAAGGCGCGTATGTCCCATCGCGGCGAGCTCGGCAACTATCTGCTCGGCCACTCGCCGGTGGACCACGCGCTGTTGACCCGCATGGGACTGACGACGGAACAATTTTCGGAGATCGTGCGGAATGCGCCCGACGACACGGCCGTCCTCGACGCCATCCGCGCGCGAGGCTGGGACGAAGCGCGGGTGCGCCGCTGGTCGGGACGGTTTACGTCGACGTACCGCACCTATATCCGGCTTTGGGATCTCGACGAAGGCTACGTGCGCCCGACCGGCGCGCAAGCGCTGGGACTCGCCGTGTTCAGGCCGCTCGAGGGTGCGGTGATGACGGTGCTGCGGCGCGTGCGCCGGGCACCATAACGCTCGAATGGCTCATGACAGGTTCGCCAAGCCGCGCCGCCCGCGAACCCGCAGACGGCGCCGCGGCGGAGGCGCGCTTTGCGTCCGATCTTGCGCGCCCTATTGCGCCCGGATGAGGCGCGATGCGAGCATCGAAATCATGATGGCGGGTTCGAGGGCCCGAATCGGGCCGACGCATTCGTAATCGTCGCTGTTCAACTCGGCGGCCATCTTGTCGGCCTCGAAGGTCGTGCCGGAGACGGCGGGTTCGACGACGCTGCCGCGCGCGAGGCTGATGTGCCGGACCCGTTCGATCGCCGCATCCAACGCCACGGACGGCGTCAGCGTGCACACGCAGAACGTCGCCTGCGCACCCGGGCATCCGTCCTCGTCGTGCCGCCCGATTCCGTGGCCGCACGAGCACAGTGCCAGTGCCATGATCGCGTCGTCTGACTCCATCGGGCCTCCACTCAACGACTCCCGGTGAAGACGTCATCGGCAAACCGGCCACGCGGCTCCACATGCCTGCCGGCGGGTCACTAGACGATGGCTTGCCTGGTGCATTCCCGCGACCGGGCAATTTCGTTGGCCTTGCGCGCGAAGGGCATTTCTGGTACGGTGCCCTTCATGAACGGCCGCTGTATGGCGATTATGGCGATGTGTGCCACCCGCGAGGGTCGGTGTAGGTCGTCGTCGCCTTGATCGGTGTTCGACACGACTACAGCGGCCCTCGCCTAGCGGCGGGGGCTGTTTTGTTTTCACCCACTGCGCTCGACGCATTCGTGAAGGAGACCCCACGATGAGCAGCACCCTCGACCCCGCCGCGACGCGCGGCTTCGACACCGTCGCGCTGCACGGCGCCCAAGGCGGGCACGACGGCGACGCGACGACCAAGTCGCGTGCCGTGCCGATTTACCAAACGACGTCGTACACGTTCGACGACACCGCGCACGCGGCGCGGCTGTTCGCGCTCGAAGAGTTCGGCAACATCTACACGCGTATCATGAACCCGACGACCGACGTGTTCGAGCAGCGGCTCGCCGCGCTGGAAGGCGGGGTCGGGGCGCTCGCCGTCGCGAGCGGGCAGGCCGCCACGACGTACGCGCTGCTCAACGTCGCGCGCGCCGGCGATCACATCGTGAGCTCGGCGTCGCTCTACGGCGGGACGTACAACGCGTTCGTCCACACGCTGCCGCGCTTTGGGATCGAGGTGACGCTGGTTGACGGGTCCGATCCCGCCGCGTTCGAGAAGGCGATCAAGCCCAACACCAAGGCCGTGTTCGGCGAGACGCTCGGCAACCCGAAGCTCGACGTGTTCGACGTCGAGGCGATCGCGCGCGTCGCGCACTCCGCGGACGTGCCGCTCATCGTGGACAATACGCTCGCGACGCCGTTTCTGCTGCGGCCGATCGAGCACGGCGCCGACGTCGTGGTGCACTCCGCGACGAAGTTCATCGGCGGGCACGGGACGACCATTGGCGGTGCGATCGTCGACGCGGGGAAGTTCGATTGGAAGGCGTCGGGGCGGTTCCCGGATTTCGTCGAGCCGGATCCGTCGTATCATGGCGTGCGGTACGTCGAGTCATTCGGGCCGCTCGCGTATATTTTGAAGGCGCGGGTGCAGTTGCTGCGCGATGTCGGCGCGGCGATCTCGCCGTTCAATGCGTGGCTGTTGCTGCAGGGGCTCGAGACGCTGGGTCTGCGGGTCGAGCGGCACAGCAGCAATGCGCTGCGCGTCGCGGAATTTCTGCAAGCGCATCCCAAGGTGCTGTGGGTGCGTTATCCCGGATTGGCCGGGGATCCGGCGTATGCCGCGGCGCAGAAGTATTTGCCCAAGGGGGCCGGGGCGATTCTGACGTTCGGCGTCAAGGGCGGTGCCGATGCGGCGCGGGCGGTGATCGACAGGCTGCAGCTGTTCTCGCTGCTGGCCAATGTCGGGGATGCGAAGTCGTTGGTGATTCACCCCGCTTCGACGACGCATCAGCAGCTCACGCCGGCGGATCAGATTGCCAGCGGCGTGAGCGATGATGCGGTGCGGTTGTCGGTTGGGATCGAGTCCATCGAGGACATCCTGGCCGATCTCACGCAGGCGCTCGACACGCTGCCGTGAGTGTGGGCACCCTTCGACAAGCTCGGGGCGACACTGGCGCTCAGGGTGACATTCGCGGCGGTGACGGCGTGATTGAGCGCGATGTTTCTATCGGCGCGCTCGACCTCGCCTCCGGCGAGCGCATTTCCGATGTCGTTCAGCGGGTTACGAAGTACGGGTGCGAGCCGCGGGCGGATGGCGCGAACGTCGTGTTCGTCGCGCACGCGCTCAGCGGGTCGTCGCGCGTGCTCGAGTGGTGGGGCGGGTTTCTCGGCGACGGTGCGCTGTTCGATCCCGCGGCGTGGTGCATCGTCGGGGTCAATGTGCTCGGCGGGTGTTATGGGTCGACCGGACCTGCTTCGCTTGCCGGCGACGGGCGGCGGTGGGGGCCGCGGTTTCCCGTCGTCACCGTTGCCGATATGGTCGAGGCGCAGCGGCGCGCGCTGGCGGCGGTCGGGATCGAGCGGCTCGGTGTCGTGGTCGGCGGATCGCTCGGCGGGCAGCAGGCGCTGCAGTGGGCGCGTGCGTACGGCTCTGCGGTCGAGCGTGCCATCGTCGTCGGCGCGTTCGATCATCTGCGCGCGCAAGGGATTGCGCAGAACGGGCTCGCGCGCGATGCGATCGCGCTCGACCCTGCGTTCGCCGACGGGTGGTACGACGTGCCGCCCGTCGCCGGATTGCGGTTGGCGCGTTCGCTCGCGACGTTGTCGTACAAGAGCGAAGGGCTTTTCGAGCGGCGGTTTGCGAACCGGCCCGACCGCGGCGGCGCCGATCCGGCGCGCGTGCTCGGTGACCGGTTCGACGTCGACGGGTATCTCGCGCGGCAGGGCGATCTGTTCGTCGAGCGGTTTGATGCGAACAGCTATCGGACGCTGACCCGCGCGATGGATCTCTTCGATTTGCGCGGTCACGAAAAGCCGGCGACCGCGACGCGGCTGACGTTCGTCGGCATCGAGGACGATCAGCTGTATCCGCCGGCGTTCGTGCGCGCGTGCGCGGCGCGCTGGGCCGATGCCGGGTGGGATGCGGCGTACCGCCAGCTCGCGAGCGATCACGGGCACGACGCCTTCCTCGCCGAGCCGCAGGCCCTGGCCGAACTCCTGGCGTGACCGCTGCTTTCACGATCTAGCGGTGCGGCGCTGGACGGGGCTGCGGGTCGACTGACGAAGTCTGACGCATTATGGACGAGATCACGATCGGGGGGATTCGGGCCTTCGGGCGGCACGGCGCATATCCCGGAGAAAAGGATCGGCCGCAAGCCTTTGACGTCGCGGTGACGATGAACGTCGATCTCGCGCTTGCGTCGCGATCGGATCGGCTTGCGGACACGATCGATTATGCCGCTATCCATCGACGCGTCGTCGAGATCGTGCAGCAGCGGTCGTTCGATCTTTTGGAGCGGATGGGTGCCGAGATCCTCGACGGTGTGTTCGAGGATGAGCGAATTCGGGCTGCGGTCGTTACAATCGGTAAGCCGGGGCTGCTCGACGGGGCGACAGCCAGCGTTACGCTGCGGCGGTTGCGAGACGGCTCAGCCGATCCGGTCGACGGCACATAGCGATCGTTTGCGGGAAATTGCCGACCGATGCGGCAAAGATGTCATCGAATTCGTCCGTTTGCGAGAGGCTGAACGTAGGGTGATGAAGGCTCTTCAAAATACGAGGCTGTTGCGCGGGCTGCAGCTGGCGCTGTACGGCTTCGGAGCTCTCGCAGCAGTCATCATGGCCGTCGTCGGCGTTCCCGACGCCCGCCTGCCATGGTTCATCGTCGCGTCGTTCTCGGCGGGCTGCTTCATCGACACGCTGCGCAGCGAGACACCCGTTCGCTAACCCGCGGAACGCGGTTTAGATTCGCGTGAGCGCGCGGCGTGCGAGCTCGGGGCCGACCGCGCCGACCGGAACGGCTGCGGCGCGCATGTCGATCGCGACGTACGCGTCGCCCTTGCGGGCGTAGAACAGATTTCCCATCGCGGTGGCGTACGATGCGTCGCCGACCTTCGGAGCTTTCTCCGAATCGTGCATCAACGAGCTCGCGATGCCGCCGGCTTGAAATTGCGCGTCGGCGCCGCTCCAGGCCGCCTCGACGGTGATTACGCCGAGTCCGCCGCCCTTCGGGCCGTACGCGCAGTGCGTCTCGTCGACTTTTGCGATGTCGTCAACCGGCTTGTGCGTGACGGCTTCCACGTCGGCTTTCGTGAGCAGGCTGCACGGGTCGTGCGCCGCCGACTCGCCGCTATGGCTGCAACCGGCGAGGACGAGCACGCTCACGAGCAGCGCCAACACTGCGTTGCAACGGCGCGGCATTCTTTCAGACCGCCGGCGCGACGTGGATCACGAGCATCGCCGCGTCGTCACGTGGCGTGGGTTTCGTCGCTTTGAGGATCGTCGCTGCTGCGTCTTCCTCCGGCGTGTCTTCGAGGTGCTCGACGGCTTCGCAGAGGCGGCGCAGGCCCTCGAGCCCGTCCTTCGAGCCTTCGACGACGCCGTCGGTGTAGAGCACGATCAGCTCCACTGTTTCGAGCGACAGCGTCGACGTCGTGCGCGGGTGATCGAACTTCCAGCCCAGCGGGGTGCCCGACGGCGGAAGCTCGTACACGCCGTCGCCGCGCGCGCGGATCAGCGGCGGCGGGTGTCCGGCGTTCGCGTACCGCAGCGTGCGCGCATCGAGATCGATCACGCCGAAGATCGCTGTCGCCATCAGCTCTGGGTCTTCCGCGTGCAGCGTGTGCTCCATCGCGTCGAGTACCGCGACCGGATCCGGAATGCCCGTGCGCGCCTCCCACAGCGCAACGGCGCGTGCGCTCTGCTGGACTTTGTTCATCACGACGGCGGCGCGCAAGCCGTGGCCGGCGATGTCGCCGATCGACACCGCGACGCGCCGGCCGGGCAGCGCAAACACGTCGTACCAGTCGCCGCCGACGAGCAACGCCTGGGTGCTCGCACGATACTGCGCGTCGAAGCGCAGGCCCGGAATCTGCGGCAGCTTACTGGGAAGCGACGCGCGCTGATAGGTTTCCGCGACGGCGGTTTGCGTGGTGAGCAACTGCTGCATCGCGGTGCTCGCGGTGACTTCGTCGTCAACGTCGACCGCCGCGCCGATCCACTGCGCGATGCGGCCGTCCGCTTCTTCGACGGCGACGGCCTGCGCAGTGAACCAGCGGTGTTGACCGCTCGCGTGATGGCGCAGGCGGTAGCGCATCGTGATCACGCGCTCGCCGCGGCGGACCGATTCGGCCCATGCGGTTTGCACGCCCGGGGCGTCGTCCGGATGCATGTACGACTGCCAGTTCTGCGCGATCTCGGACTGGGTTGCGGGCTGGCCGGTGAACTCGTGCCAGCGGCGGTTGAAGAATTTCACCGCACCGTCGCCGTCGGAGATCATCACGAGAATCGGCAGCGCGTCGGCTAACCGGCGCTGCGCCTCGTCGGCGTCCGACGGGCCGGCGTCGGATGGTTGGGTCAGCTCGAGCATGCGTTCCCTCCGCCGGAAAAAGTAGAACCGCCCGGGCGATGACCGGGGCGAAGAGGTACCGCGACGCGCAAGGATGTCCCCCTTCGGAGGGCCCGGTATTCGTGGCGAGCGTTCACGAAAGACGATAAGTGCTGCTGAGTAGCAAGAAGATTTCGATAAAGCTTTCGAATTCTGGACGCTTTGCGATGACAACGCGTTGTCAAACTCACAACGCCTGGTTAAAGGGCTTGCGCTCGGGGGCTTGCTTGTGGTAGGGTCGCTCCATGTCCGCGTTCGGCCTGACGGCCATTTGCACGACGACCACGATGACGACTACCCTCGGTGAGGGCTGGTCTGGATCGACGTCGGCGTAACGCAGCCGCAACCGATACAGCACCGACCCTCGCCGAACCGGCGAGGGTTTTTTGTTTCTCCGGAGGTTCCCGTGCTTTCCGTACCGCGCGTCCTGTGCTCGTCCGATTCGACTTCGTCCCCTGCGGCGTCGTCGACGACCACGCGCGCGCGTGGCGTCGGGCTGCTTGGGTGCGGCACCGTCGGCTCCGGCGTCGCGCGCCGGCTGCTCGCGTCGTATCCCGGGCTGATCCGCGGGATCGCAGTGCGCGATCCGCGCAAGCCGCGGGACGTCGCGTGGGATTCCTTCGTGGACGATGCCTTCGAGGTGGTCGACGATCCCGAGGTGCGCGTGGTGGTCGAGTGCATCGGCGGGCTCGGGCTCGCGCGCGAGCTCGTGCTGCGGGCGATCGCGCGCGGCAAGGACGTCGTCACCGCGAACAAAGACCTCATCGCGACCGAGGGGCCGTGGTTGGCGGCCTTTGCGG
>JALZBE010000127.1 GCA_030947665.1 Vulcanimicrobiota bacterium
CGCGCCGCTTGCGCGGCGGTATGCGGCGCTCGGCTACGCCGTCGCGGTGATCGACTACCGGCACGCGCCGCGCTACCGCTTTCCCGTGCAGCGCGACGATGTCGAGGACGCGCTGCGCACGATCGCCGTGCACGCGCGTGAATGGCAGCTCGATCCGCAGCGGGTCGTGCTGTTCGGGCGCAGCGCCGGCGGCGAGCTCGCGCTGATCGCCGCGGAGCGCGCGCAGCCGCTGCGAATTGCCGGCGTCGTCGCGTACTATGCGCCGATCGATCTCGTCGGCGGCTGGAACCAACCGCCGCGGCCCGATCCCGCGAACGTGCGGAGCATCCTCGAAGCCTACGTCGGCGGGCCGCCCGATGCGGCGCATGCGAGCGCGTACCGCGCCGCGTCACCCCTCGACGGCGCGCACCGCGGAATGCCGCCGGCGTTGCTGATCTGCGGCGAACGGGACGAGCTCGTCCTCATCGCGTTCCAGCGCACGTTCGCCGCCCGGCTGCGCGCGCTCGGCGTACCGGTGGTCGCGATCGAGTTGCCCTGGGCGAACCATGCGTTCGACGAGGTCGACGGTCTCGGCGCGGAGATCGCGTACGACGCGACGGTGCGCTTTCTCGCCGTTACACCGGCTGTGGAACGCGCGCCATAGACGCGCGCACAACGACCGGCAGGACCGTGCCGTCCAGCGACGGCGGCTGCGTGCGCGCGGCCTTCTCCCACGGGTCCGGCAGGCGGATGAGAACGACGCGCGGATCATCCGTGCCGATTCGATCTTACCCAGCGGGCGTCGAAAGGGCCGTCCGCAGCGCGCTTGTGATCTCGCGGGCTCCCGAGCGCTTGGACAGCACGCAGTTCGCGCCGGCGAAGCGAAGCCGGTCGGCGCCTTCGGTGTCCGTATACGCGCAGATGAACGCCCGCGGCAGGGCTTCGCGCATCGCGCTCACGGCATCGGCCGGGTCGACGTCCAGGAAATCGGTGTCGACGAAGAGCGCCTCGGGATGGCTGGCTCGCATGTCTTCGACGTCGAGCGTCTGCGCGACGCGCACGACCCGCAGCTCCGCCCCCGCGAGCACGGTGCTCAGGTAGGGCACGAAAAGAGACTGCGGCTCCACAACATACGAGTCCACCTATCCCGCGTACCGCGGAGCGTGGTCCTCTCACACGAGGGCTTTGCTCCTATGCCAAACCGGTCTTGATGGCATGCACGGCGGCCTGCGTCCGCGCCGTGATGTTCAGTTTCGCGAAGATGCGGCTGATGTGGTTCTTCACGGTCTTCTCGGAGAGATGCAGCTTGGCGCTGATCTCCTTGTTCGACATGCCGCGCGCGATGAGGCGGATGATCTCGGTTTCGCGGACCGACAGCTCGTTCTGGGCGGTGCGGCCGAAGCCGTTCGACCGGCGCTTGAGCACGCCGCCGGCCACGCGCGGGTCGACGTAGGCCTGGCCCCCCGCGACGCTCTTCACCGCGCGGATCAGCTCGGCGGGCAGGATGTCCTTGACCACGTAGCCGTCCGCGCCCGCGCTCAGGCAGCGCTGCATGACCTCGGGCTGGATGTGGGTCGAGAGGACGCATACCTTCGCCTGCGGCGCCAGCTCGCGGATCGTGCGCATGGCCTCGGCGAACTCGACGTGGTGACCGTCGAGGTCGAGCACGATCAGGTCGGGCCGAAGGCGGCGCAGCTGCGCGTTGGCGACGGAGTCGGCGTCGCCGACCACTTCGATCTCGACGTCGGCCGCGAGCACTTGGCACAGCGCCTTGGCGAACAGCGCCTGGCCCTCGATCACGAGAACGCGGACGGGCTTCGTGGACGACGGGGCGGGGGTGATCGTCGTAGCGAGCATTTGCGGTGTCCTCAGTCCTTTGGGGTGGGCCAATGAGCCTAGCCGGGTCACCTACAGTATGAACGAATCGGGTGTCCAATAGACTCCCCCAATTTGGGGGTTCTCACGGCCAGGACCTTTGCGTACGTGAGCGAGACGACTGAGGCCCGGCGAGCGCGGTATAGAAGAACGTGCGCACCCGACGAACCTCGCCTGCCGCCGCCGTCATCACCGCCGTCCCCGAAGCCGACCGGACGCGCGCGTTCGTCGGCGAGCTGCGGACGCTGGTCAAAGCGTCGTACGTGATCTTCTCGCGCTACGATCAGAACGGGATGCAGAGCGAGGTTGTCGTGTCGGAAGACACGGGCAACCCGGCCCGGCAGACGGAGTGGCTACAGGCGGAGCGGCTGCTGCAGTTGCGCTCGGACGCGACGATCCCGCGCCTCACCGATGCGATGATCGCGCTCGACGGGATGCGCGGGCTGGTCGCCGTTTACGGGGTCGACCGCACGATTTTCGGGCTGGCGATCGTCGCGCGCCCGCGGGCCTTTCTTCCCGACGAGCGCCGGGAGCTCGAGGGCACGCTGCGCTCCGGATCCGAACTGATGCGCCGCCTTTCGACGTTCGAGGGCGAGCAGAGCGCGCAGGAGCGAACCGCCGAGCGCGCGTCGCCGGCGCAGTTCGTGCTGACGCGCGACTATAGCGTGGAGTCGAAGTGGATCCCCGGCGACGACCCCAACGACGTGCTGCAGAGCATCCTCGAGCTCGCGGATGAGGGCCTGCCGCCCGTCGTCGAACAGGCGGTGCGAACCGTCACCGCGGCCTGGACCGACGATCCGGCGACGTGGGAACCGGCCACCGTGGTGCCGCTGCCGTTCATGGTCGTGAGCGTCGCCCCGCTCACCGGTCCGGCCGGCCCGAAGATCGGCGTGCTCGTGGAGCGGTTCCGCTCGCGCAACCCGCTGCGCCTCGCGGCGGACAAGTTCGGCATGAGCTCGCGCGAACTCGAAGTGCTCTCGCTGGTGCTCAAGGGCTTCGGCACGCCGCAGATCGCGACCGCGCTGGACATCGCGGAATCGACCGCCCACGACCACATCAAGCGCATGATGCTGAAAACGCGCGCCCGAAACCGCGTGGAGCTCGCCGCCAAAGCCCTAGGCTGGCGCGGCGCATGATTCGGCTCGCCTGCGCTTGCCGAATCCTCGGCATGACCCGCGTTCGACGCGGGTCAGCCTTTCCGCATCGTTTCGGCTAGTCAGAATCCAATTCGAGCCAGTCGGCGTGCCAGAGCAGGCCGCAGCCGCGGTGGCATGGGGCGTCGCCGTTGAGCACATCGCCCGAACAGCGTGCGCCGGCGAGCACGTACCACTCACCGCCCGTGCGGCGCCAGAAGCGCGCGGCGACCGGTTCGACACGTTTGTGCACCGGCAGCCGCGCGCCGGCAAAACGGTCCATGCCCGGTGAGAACATCACGCCATCGCGGCGGCCGTCGTTATCGAGCGTCGCGAGGATCGCAGCCAGCGGCTTCACGCGCGCGTAACGTTCGTACCGCCGTGGTTCGGCATGCTCCGGCGAGGATGGCACGAGCCACTCGTCGCGGAACAGGAGCGGGCAAGCGCGCCCGCAGCCGCCGTCCGCGTGCGGGCCGTCGCAGGTCACGCCGGCGAGCGCGACGGTGCGCCCGACCGTGCGCATGCGGCCCGAGTCGTTCATGATCCGCCGCACGACCGTTTCGACTTGGAACGTGCGCCCACAATACGCCCATTGCACGTCCGTGAACACGAGGTTGCGCAGTGCGCCACGCTTGTCGAGCGTCGCGCGGACCGCGTCGGCGTCTGCGACGCGCACCCAGTCGCCCGGCGCGTAGCGCGACGGTTTCCCCTCGCGCGCGCGCGTGGAGAAACGGTCGGGCAAACGGCGCACTGCGCGCTTGAGGGCGCGCAGTTGGCCCAGCGGCGGCGCGTATCGGTAGATCGAGTTCTCGAACTGACATCGTTCGCAAAAGTGCGCTGCCGTCATATCGTACTCGGCGCCTACGCCGTGTTCGGCAGCTCCTTGAGCTCGCGCGACGTCAGGGCGAAGTAGTCGCTGTAATCATCGACCTTGGTCGTCGAGCGGTTCACGACCGTGCCGACCAGGTCGTTCACGCCGACGCTCTCGAGCCTCGAGAGCGCCTTGCGCGTCGAGCGCACGTCGGTGTGCGCCGCGGCCACGATCATCACCGTGCCGTCGGTCTTCGCCGCCACGATCGCCGCGTCGAACACCGGCACGAGCGCCGGCGCGTCGACGATGACGGTCACGTAGCGCTCGCGCGCTTCGCGCAACAGGGCGTCGAACCGGTTCGACTGCAGCAGCTTGATGGGGTTGGGCGACGGCGTGCCGCTGGTGAGCACGTCGACGCCGGGCCGGTCGGTGCGCTGCACCGCCTGCGCGAGCGATGCGCGCCCGATGAGGATGTCGCTGAGGCCGAGCTCATTGGAGACCTCGAACTTCTTGTGCAGCGACGGGCGGCGCATGTCGGCGTCGATGACCAGCACGCGCGCCTCGCGCTCGATGCTCGACACCGCGATCTCGCCGAACGCGCCGGCGACGTTCATCGCCACCGTCGACTTGCCGTCGCCCTTGAGCGGGCTCGTGATGGTCACGCTGCGCAGCGGGCGATCGGAGCTGTAGCGCATCGCGAGCACGAGTTGGAAATACGATTCCATCGTCGCGTTGCGCACGCTGGCCGGGATCGCCGCAGCACCGTCGCCCGACGGCAACTCCGGGATCGACGCGAGCACTGGGAGCTGGAGCTCGTTCTCGACGTCGCGCTCGTCACGGATCCGCCCGTCGAACCAGTCGACCAGGAAGACGACGCCGAGGCCCAGCAGGATGCCCACGATCGTCGCGATGATCAAGTTGAGCGCGAGGTGGGGCGTCTTGGCGGCGAGCTTGTCGGAGGCGGGCTGCGTGATCGTTACGTCGGCGATCCCGGTCGTGCGCGAGATCGACGCGTCGGTGACCTTCTGCTGCAGCGTGTTGTACGTGCTCTCCGCGCTGAGCTGCTGGCGCTTGAGCTCCGCGAGGTGCTGCGCCTGGCCAGGCAGCGCCGCGAGCTGCGGATTGATCGCCCGGCGCTGCTGCGCGAGCTGCGCGAGCTGCGCCGAGTCCGCTTCGCTCATCGCCCTGGCGGCCGACAGCTGCTGCGTGAGCTGCTGGTAGACCGGGTTCGCGATCGTGTTCGACGACGCGAGGATCGTCGCGGGCGTGCGCGCGATCTGGCGGTTGACGTCGGCGATCTGCTGCTTGAGGTTGATGACCTGCGGATGCGACTCGGTGTAGTGCTGCTGCGCGCTGCCGAGCGCGACGGTGAGGTCGGCGAGCTTCTGGCGCAGCGTGGGAAGTACGGGATTTTGCGCCGTGCTCGAACCGCCGCCGGTCGTCGCCGTCATCCCCGCCAGCGACGACGTCAGCGAGCCGATCTGCGCGTCGGCTTGGCGCTTGTCGAGCTCGACCTGGCTGATCTTCTGGTCCGTATTGCTCGCGGCGGTGACGATCTGCGTCGTCTGCGTCGTCAAGTCGGCGATGTTGTGCGTGATCTCGTACCGGCTGAGGTTCTGCTCTGCGATCCGCAGCCGCTCCTGCGCCCGTGGCAGCTGTTTGCCGAGCATCTCGAGCGCGCCGTTCGCTTGGCTCGACATCAGTTCGCCCTGGCGAACCAGAAACACGGTCGCGAACTCGTTGGCGATTTTCGCCGACATCACGGGATCGGTCCACGTGATTTGCAGCGACAAGATGTTGGTGTTCGTGACGGGCTTGACCTTGAGCGCGCCTTTGAGCGTCGCGACGTCGGTCGTCAGGTGCAGGTTGTCGATAACTTTTTGCACCACCGGTGTCTCGCTCATCAGCTCGGCGTACGTCTCGGCGGACTGCGCGGCGTTCGGCAGCAGCAGCGCGTTGAGCACCGGCAGCCCGGTCATCGCCTGCGGGTTCTGCGCGACCGAGTTCGGGTTGCCCGCCATCATCTTCGCATCGGTCGTGTAACGCTTGGGCGTCATGACCGTCACCAGCGCTACGGCGGCGATGACGCCGAACACGACGAGCGCGAACAGCTTGGCGCGGCGCGTCAGCGTACCGACGAACGAGTTCCACATCCCGATCGGGTCGACGTCCACACCGCGCTGCGTCACCGGCGTGGCGAGCGGGATACTCGTTCCCGGAAGCCGCTGAGGTTCGTACATTGGAATCCTTTCCTAGAGACGCAGCAGGCGGCCGAGCAGCCCGAGGAGCCCCGCGGCACCCGCGCTGATCGAGCGGGCCTCGGGGACATAGATGGTGTCGTCTTTTTGCAGGAGCGGGTCGTAGCGACGCTCGCCGTGTTGGAGCCACCGGTACACGTCGATTTCGAACGACGTGTTCTTGCCCGTCGTCGGATCGAGCCGCGTCAGAACCACGCGGTTCAGGTCGGGCCGGACCGCCGCTTCGGCGCCCGCGCGCGCCAGCGCCATGGTGAGCCGGTCGCCGACGTTCACTTCCACGTTGCCCGGCCGCGAGACCGCGCCGATCACCTGCACGCGAACGGTCTCGGCGCCGGTCACGTACACCATCGAGTTGTCCTCGAGCGGCAGGTTCTGCGTCGCGTCGGAGCCGCGAATGAGCTTTTCGAGGCTCGCCGTTGTGAACGTTCCGTCGGCTTCCGAGATCTTGACCATCGGGAACTCGCCGTACGCCGTCGCGACGCCGCCGGCGGCCGACACCGCGTCGATGAGGTGCGCACCGCTGCGCATCTGGTACTTGCCGCTGACCTTCACGTTGCCCAGCACCAGCACGCTGATCTGGCCCTGCTGCTGCACGGCAAGCGTGACCTTCGGGTGCTTGATGAATTTTTTGAGCGCTCGCGTCAGCACGTCGCTCGCCTCAGCCGCACTCATGCCGGATACGAGGACGCGGCCGGCGAGCGGGTACTGGATCGTGCCGTCGGATTGAACGACGGCGGTCTGCGGCAGCCCCGGCTCGTCGAAGACCGTGATGGAGAGCACGTCACCCGGATGGATCACGGGGCTGACGGTCGCGCCTGGACCGGCGGAGTCGGGCAGCACGGGCGCGGGCGTCGCGGCGGGCACCGAACCCGGCGCGCCGGCCGGCGTCTGGG
>JALZBE010000575.1 GCA_030947665.1 Vulcanimicrobiota bacterium
GTGGTGCGCTGCGTCCACGTGCCGTCCGGTGCGACGATCCCGCTGATCCCGGTCGCCGCCGCCCGCAGCACCCAGCGCCCCGTCTCGACGGCGCGCAGTGTCGCCCCTTGCGCGTGCTCGTACGGGCCTTCGGTCGTGCCGAACCACGCATCGTCGGTCGCGATCAGGAACAACGACGGACCGTCGCGCAAACGGTCGTGCGCGATGTCGCCGAATACCGATTCCCAGCAGATGAGTGGTGTCGCGCCGGCGTACGTCTCCTGCACGTTGTGACCGGGTTTGAAACCGCCGATCTGATTGGCGTACGGCAGCGACCGCAGCCACGCTGGTCCGGGCAGATACTCCGCCATCGGCACGAGCTGCTCTTTGACGTACAGCCCCGCGATGTCGTTGCGGTTGGCGTGCGGATCGAAAATCAGCAGCGCGTTCTGCAGCGTCGTGCCGTCGTCCCAGAACGCGCCGACGTACAGCGTCGCATCGAGCTCGGCGGCGAGCTTCGCGAAGCGCGTGCGCAATTGCGGCGCGCGCAGTAGGTCGGTGGTGATGACGGTCTCCGGCCACAGCACGAGCGAGGGATGCTGCGCGCGCAGCGCGTTGGTCATCGTCGTGTAGCGGTCGACCGCAAGCGCGAACCCCGCGTCGCTGCGCTTCACGCTCTGCGCAATCCCGCCTTGCACCGCGGCAACGCGCCGCGAAGGCAACGCGTGCTGCCGTGCTGGCCACAACAGCCACGCCGCCGACGTGCACAAAACCACACCAACCCACACGAACATCATCGTGCGCAGCCGCCGAGTATCGGAGCGCCCAAGCAGCCACCATCCCAGCGACGCGCCGAGCAGCATCGTCGCGAACGTCAGGCCGTAACCGCCGGCGTACGCAGCGAGCGCGCGCAGCGGCGAATCGATCATCGTGATGCCGACCTGCTCGAGCGGCACGCCGAGCGCGGACGACGAGCGCAACTGCTCGCCCAGCGCGAACGCGGCCGCGGCGACGAACGGCACCACGCGCGCGTCGCAGCGGCGCGCCGCGAGCGACGCGACGACCGCGGCGAATGCGAACGCAAGCGCTTCGACAACCGCGGGCCCCAGATCGAGGATGGGCGCCGCGGGACCGACGAGCGCGCCGGCGGTCTCGCCGAACCAGGAAAATCCCAGGGTGAAGAACAGCACGCCGCTCACATAGCCGACGAGCGCCGCCGCGCGCGGCGCGAGCGAACACCACGTCGCGACGAGCCCCGCCGCCGCGAACGGAGCGAGCCACCACCACGTTGTCAGTGGGAAGGCGAGATGCAGCCCGAACGCGCACAACAGCGCGACGGCCGTGCTGCGAACGGTCGCGGAGGAGAACAGCGTGCGTCGGCTCGGTATGGCGGTTGTTGCAGCGATGTTGATCATCTCAGGGTGTGGTCGTCAGGTGACCGGCTTGAACGCGCCCAACGGCACCGCGCTGTTGCCGGAGGGGCAGACGCTCATTCGCTTCGACACGGCGGGTCAACTCGACTTCGCGAACGTGGCGTATCTCATCGTCCTCAATACGTCTGGCAACGACCAGCAGCCGACCGCTCAGGGCTACAACAGCGATTTCAAGAACTGGTCGTACTTCTTCATCGTCGGCGGCTCGGCTGGGGTGGCGACAAACCCGCCGCTCTACCAGATCTACCAAGATCCGGTCAGCGGCGGTTCCAAAGCGTTCCAGTTGACCTACCCCTCGAACTCGGTCAACTTTCAAGCGACCATCCCCAGCGGCAACTCGGCGTTCGGGTTTCAGATCACGTTCAACCGCTGCCTGCTCGACCAGCCGGTCCCGTCGGCGAGCCCGCCGCCGATCACCAGCACCAACCGCGTCTGCCCGCCGTACGCTAACAGCCAGTCGCTGTGGAACGTGAGTTTGTTCACGCTGGACCGCGCGTCCAACCCGATCGATTCGCTCAGCACCACGAACCCCAACTCCGCCGACTACAAATTCGACATCGAGACGTCGGTGCAGGTCAACAAGAACTACTTCAAGCCCGCGACCAACACGACGCTGTCGAACGCGGGCGCGCAGATCACGGGCATCGAGGTGTTCAGTCAGCCGCCCAACGGCCCGGTCGCGACCAACGCACCGACCGCCACCCCGTCCGCGACCCCGACATCCTCCGCCACCCGCGCGCCGCCGTAGGGTCTGCGGGTTTTACTCCGTATCGCAGGGCGGGTGGCCGCAGATGCAGTTGGACTCCATCTCTTCGTCGGTGGAGTCGCGCTTCTCGCAATCGTCACTGCAGTAGGCCGCGCCCTGGACGCCGCCGGTGACGGTGCAGTTGCACTCCTGGTACTCGCAGGGCTGCGTGTAGGTGTTCATGCCGGGGCTTATACCTCAGCGAGCCGCGATCGCATCACCGCGCTTGCGGTGACTCTTGTCACGGTGCGCCGCCGCCGATGAACGACTGCGAGGAGAAGCTCTGCGGGATGATCGAGCTCAGCGAGGTCTGACCGATGCCGAAGTTGACCGCGTGCGATGGGAACGCGAGCAGGTCGATGCTCGCCGTCACTTGCTTGGTGTCCTGGCTGTACGAGAGCCGCAGCTCATAGCAGTTCC
>JALZBE010000128.1 GCA_030947665.1 Vulcanimicrobiota bacterium
TTCCCGGCGTGCGCGTCGGTCTGTGCGACGGGTTGAACACGCTGCCGTGGCGGTTGGCGGAGTACGCCGCGCTCGGCGCGGGTTTCGCGACGTGCCGCGCGGTGTTCCGCATCGAGTGCGGCGTCGGCGCGCCCGCGGATCGCACGATGGCATCGAACGCGCACGCGCTGGCGCGGTTCGCCGCGCGCGCTCAGGCGAGCGGGATCGTGCCGGTCGTCGCGTGCGACGTGCTGGCCGACGGTGATCATTCGATCTGGCGCTGTGAAGAAGCGACGACGCAGGCGCTGCGCCGCACGTTCGCGGCGCTTGCGGACGAGAACGTCGCGCTCGGCGCGATGGTGCTCGCCGTGAACATGGTGACGCCGGGTCTGGCATCGTCGCAGCCGGCCGAGGTCGCCGACGTCGTCGCCGCGACGCTGCGGGTGCTGGGCGCGACGGTCCCCGTCGCAGTCGCCGGCGTCGCGTTCCTCAGCGGCGACCACGAAGAGCGGATCGCGACGGAACGCCTGTGCGCGATGAACAAGACAATGCCGCGCCGCCGCCCGTGGCGGCTCACGTTCGACTACGGCCGCGCGACGGAACACGCGCCGGAATCGCTGCTGCACCGCCTGCGCTGCAACGGCCTGGCCGCCTGCGGCGCGTACACGACGAAGATCGAAGACCTCGACCTCACCGAGGTCCGCGCCCCTCGTATCGCCGCCTAGGCCGCAAAACGCATGAGGGGGACGGCCGCCCGCCCCCTGCGAACCCCCGGACCCATGTCGTTTGCGTCGCAGCTGTTCGCAACCAGTTCCGTCGACAAGTTACGCGAACAGAGCAAAAGCAAGACGCTGCGCCGCGCGCTCACCGCCAAGGACCTCATCGCGATCGGCCTGGGAACGATGATCGGGGGCGGCATCTTCACGACGATCGGGACCGGCGTCAAAGGCGCCGGTCCCGCCGTCATCGTGTCGTATCTGCTCGCCGGGTTGACGTCGTTTTTCGCGGCGCTATGCTATGCCGAGCTGGGCGCCATGGTGCCCGTCGCCGGCAGCGCGTACACGTACGCGTATGCCACGATGGGCAAGCTCTTCGCGTGGATCATCGGGTTCGCGCTGATCTTCGAGTACGGCATCAGCGCGGCGCCGGTCGCGCAGCAGTTCTCCGCCGCCATCCAAGACGTGCTCAAGGGGATCGGGTTCGCACTTCCCGGCTGGGCGCAGACGTCCAACCTCGTGATCCACGGCGCGTGGTGGCAGCTCAATACGTACGACTTGGCGCACTCGCAGTGTGACGTCGTCGCTGCCGTGTTCGTGCTCGGTTTGAGTGTGCTCTTGTCGGTCGGCATCCGTGAGTCGGCCACGACGAACAACATCTTCGTCGTCTTGAAGATCTCCGCACTTTTCGTGTTCATCATCGCGGGCATGTTTCTGTTCCACGCATTCAACTTGCACGACTTCAACCCCAAGGGGATCGGAGCGCTGGCACCATTCGGCGGTACGCTCGAGTCGGCGCAGCCCTACGGCATCATTCCGATCGCCGCGTTCGTGTTCTTCAGCTACATCGGGTTCGACACGGCCACGACGACCGCCGAGGAGTGCAAGAACCCGCAGCGCGACGTCCCGCTCGGCGTGCTCGGCGCGCTGGGGATCGGGACGGTGCTGTATTGCGTAACGGCGGTCGTGCTGGTGGGAGCTCTGCCCTGGCAGCAAGTTCCCGAGAAGAACGCGCTGGTCGCCGCCATCGCGCCCTTGCATCTGCCGATTCTGTCCTGGGTCATCACGATCGGCGTCCTCGCCGGCACGACGAGCGTTGCGCTCGCGTCGCTGCTGGGACAGTCGCGCATCTTCTACGTCATGGCGCGCGACAAGATGCTCCCGCCGGCGGTCGCGAAAATCCACCCGCGCTTCAAGACTCCGGTCATCACCACCATGCTCACCGGCGTCGCCGTGGCGGCGCTCGCGCTGATCATCCCGCTAAACCAACTGCTCAACCTCGTGAACATCGGCACGCTGATCGCGTTCACCGTCGTGTGCGCCGGTGTGCTTTACCTGCGCCACCGCAAGCCGGACATGCCACGCACGTTCCGCGTGCCGTTCGTTCCGCTGTTTCCGATTCTCGGGATCGTGTTCGCGCTGTTCTTGGCGGTGTTCGGGCTTTCGCGCACCACCTGGGTGTGGTTCGCGATCGCGCTGGTCAGCGGCTTGGTCTTTTTCTTCAGCTATGGTTTTTGGAAGTCGAATCCCGAGGAGATCGAACCGGTGATCGAGCCCGAAGGGATCGCCGAGTTCCGGTAGCCCGGCGGAGGTGCGGCGGACCGTGAAGCGATTCATCCCCGCCAAGGACGCGATGGACAAAGGCCGGTTCGACGCGTTCACCGACGGCGTATTCGCCGTGGCCATCACGCTGATGGTGTTGGAGATCCACGTCCCCGAGCTCAAGCACGGCACCAACGCCGAGATGCGCGAGTTCATCGGCGGCCTCGGCGGGCCGCTGCTCACCTACGCGCTCAGCTTCGCCACGGTCGGTCTGATCTGGCTCAACCACCACGCGACGTTCGCGCCGGTGAAGCGCGTCGACCGCACGACCAACGCGCTGAACGTCGTGCTGCTCGCCGTCGTGTGCTTCGTGCCGTTTCCCACCGCGCTGCTGTCGCGCTACGGGCCGCTGCCGGCGTCCACCGCACTCTACGGCGCGACCTTCACGGCGATGTCGATCGCGTATTTCGCCGTATGGCAGTATGCCGTGCGCAGCGATCCCGACGCACCGCTTGTGTCGCGCAGCGTCATGCTCAGCGGCGGCATCGGTACGTTCTTCTACTCGGCCGGGACGCTGATCGCGTTCTTCGCGCCCAAGGTCTCGATCGCGATCTTCGTCGGGATCACGATCTACTACTCGCTGCCGGGGCTGTTCAACTTGCGCCGGCACCTGCCGCCGGACGCGGAGACCGTGCCGAAGTGAGCGATGCGGGCTACGTGCGCCGTGGTCAGCGCGTCGTGTACGAGAACGCGTGGCTGCGGTTCGAAGCGCACGACATCGTGCATCCGAACGGCACGCCCGGGGCGCACGGCGTCGTCGTCACGCCGCGGGCGAGCGCCGTCGTGCTCGTCGACGGCGACGACGTGCTGCTGGCCCGGCAAGCGCGCTTCGCCGTCGATCGCGTCGTGCTCGAAGTGATCAAAGGCGGCCGCCACACCGGTGAGGACGGGCTCGCGTGCGCGCAGCGCGAATCGCGCGAAGAAGCGGGCGTCGTCGCGGCGCGATGGCACGCGCTGGGCGAGACGTACGAGATCCCGTCGATCGTGCAGGAGCCGGTCTCGCTGTACCTCGGCACCGGTTTGACGCCGGCGCCGCTCGCGCCGGAAGCCGTCGAACGCATCGAGGTCGTCCGAATGCGCTTCGCCGACGCGCTCGACGCCTGCGCGGACGGCCGCATCGCCGACGCCGTCACCGCGATCGCGCTGCTGCGCGCGCGGCGCTTTCTCGCCCAGCGTTGAACTCGAATCAGGATCGCACGAGGAAGCCCGCGATCGCGATGAACTGCGTCGCCGCGCCCGCCAGCACGAAGAGATGGAAGATCTCGTGGAAGCCGAAGCGGCGCGGTAGCAGATCGAGTTTGCGCGTCGCGTAGACGACGGCGCCGAGCGTGTAGAGCAGGCCGCCGAGCGCGATCAGCAGCGTGACCACGTGCGGCAGCGCGGGCACGAGCTTGAACGCCGGGACGACCGCGAACCACCCCATCGCGATATAGACCGTCGCCGAGAGCCAGCGCGGCGCGTGCACGAACCAGATCGTCAGCATCACCCCGGCGAGCGCGACGCCCCAGATCGACGCGAGCGTCGCGATGCGCCACGCGCCGTCGAGCCCGACGAACAGCACCGGCGTGTACGAGCCGGCGATCAGCACGTAGATCGCCGCGTGATCGATCTTTCGAAGCACAGTGGTCTGCGCTTTGCTCGCCGGGACGCCGTGGTAGAGCGAGCTCGCGCCGAAGAGCACGCACAGGCTCGCGCCGTAAACGAGCATCGCCGCGAGCACGGGCAGGTTGCCGTGAAAGCGGACCGCGAGATAGATGACGCCCACGACCGCGGCCAGCAGACCTGCGAACGAAATACGTGCGTCGACCGGCTCTTTCACCGCAGCGTTTTCGACATGCGGGCGCGCTGGATCCCGACGCCGAACCGCATGACCGTCTCGCGCTCGTCGACGTTCCAGCCCTGCTTCCGAAAGAACGACTCCGCGAACCGGCTCGCGGCGGTCGTCAGAAGGTCCAAACCGCGTACATGCGCGAGCCCCTCCGCAGCGGAGTAGAGCTGCGCCGCGACGCCACGTCCCGCCGCCTCCGGCGCGCAGTAGAGCATGTCGACGTGGCCGTCCGCTTCGAGCTCGATCCACCCGACCGGAACGCCGCCGTCGCGTACTGCCACGAAGGTCTCGTTCGCGCGCATGCGTTTTCCCCACGCCGCCGCATCCGGCACGTCGTCTGCCCATGCGCGCACCTGCGCGTCGTTGTACTTCGCCGGACCGACTTCGCGTACGGCGCGGAAGAAAATCTCGCATAGCGCCGCCGCGTCGCCATCGCGATACCGTCGCACCGTTACGCCTGCGGCGGTGCGGTCTTCGCGTTCCACAAGTGTTCCGGCTGGTCGAGCGCGTGGTTGATCCAGCGCGACCACACGAACAGCGCATCCGACAACCGGTTCACGTAGCGCACGACGTCGGGTGAAATGGGTTCGGCCTCACCGAGCGTGATCAGCAGGCGCTCTGCACGGCGGCACACCGTGCGGGCCTGATGCAAGAACGCGCCCGGATACGAGCCGCCGGGATGGATGAAGTTGGCGAGCGGCTCGAGGTCCTGCTGCGCGCGGTCGATCGCGCGCTCCAGCGCGGTCGCGTCGCCGGGCCCGACGAGCGGCATCCCGTCCCAGCGGTCCTTCGGCAGCGTCGCCAAGTCGCTGCCCAGGTTGAACAGCGCGTCCTGCGTCCACGCGAGCCATCCGTCGAGCTCGCGCGCGACGCCGTGCGCGCGGTGGATGTCCTGTACCGGCCGCGTGCGCAGCACGTCGCCCAGCGCCGTCCGGGCGAGCCCGATCACCGACGACAGCTCATCGATCGTGCCGTACGCCTCGATCCGCTGTGCGTTCTTGCGAACGCGCTGGCCGCCGACGAGCCCGGTCGTGCCGTCGTCACCGGTTCTCGTATAAATGCGCGTGAGTTTAGGCACCCGACCCGCTTCGGAGAGGACGGTTGCCGACCTGCGCGAACCCCGGCCGGTTGGTCATGGAACGCATCCCGAGCAAAAGCGCCGATCTTTCGGAGTGGTATCAAGCCGTCTGCTACCGGGCGGAATTGGTGTCGCAGGCCCCCGTGCGCGGCTGCCTCGTGCTGCGGCCGTACGGGATGGGGCTGTGGGAGCGGCTCCAGGCAGAGCTGGACCGGCGCTTCAAAGACACCGGCCACGAGAACGCCTATTTTCCGCTGCTGATCCCCGAGTCGCTGTTCAGCAAGGAGGCCGAGCACGTCGAGGGCTTCACGCCGGAGGTCGCGTGGGTCACCCAAGGCGGCAACGAAAAGCTCACCGAGCGGCTCGCGATCCGGCCGACGTCCGAGGTGATCGTCGGCGTGATGTACGCGGAGTGGATCCAGTCGTACCGCGACCTGCCGGTACTGATCAACCAATGGGTCAACGTGATGCGCTGGGAGAAGCGCACGCGCCCGTTCTTGCGCACCGCGGAGTTCTTGTGGCAGGAAGGCCACACCGCGCACGCGACCGAGAAGGAGGCGGCCGAAGAGGTCGCGCGCATGCTCGAAGTCTACCGCGAGGTCGCCGAAGACGTGTGCGCGGTTCCCGTCTACACCGGCGAGAAGTCGTCCACCGAACGCTTCGCGGGCGCGAACCACACCTACTCGATCGAAGCGCTGATGCCGGACGGGCGCGCGTTGCAATCGGCCACGTCGCACGAGCTGGGCCAGAACTTCGCCAAAGCGTACGATATCACGTTCGCGGCGGAAGACCAGACGCAGCAGTTCTGCTGGACGACGTCGTGGGGGATGTCGTGGCGTATGCTCGGCGCGCTCATCATGCAGCACGGCGACGACCGCGGCCTGCGCATCCCGCCGAAGATGGCGCCGACCGAAGTGGTGATCGTGCCGATCCCGCGCGGCGACACCGAGCGGCTCGATGCCGCCGCGCGCGATCTGTACGCGCAGTGCAAAGCTGCGGGGCTGCGCGTGAAGCTCGACGACAAGCCGGGCCAGTCGCCGGGCTACAAGTTCAACGAGTGGGACATGCGCGGCGTGCCGATCCGTCTGGAGCTCGGCAACCGCGATCTCGACGCCGGCGTGGCGACGCTGGTGCGCCGCGACAAAGCGGTGAAAGAAGAAGGCCAGAAGCAACAGGTTCCGCTGGGCGACGTCGTCGCGTTCATCCCGGCGGTGCTCGAGCAGATCCAGCACAGCCTGTTCGCGCAGGCGAAGACGTACGTGCAGGACCACACGCTCGCGACGCTCGACCGCGACGAGTTTTTGCGGCTGCTCGAAGAGCGCGCCGGGATGGTCGACGTGCCGTGGTGCGGGCGGCCCGAGTGCGAGGCGGCGGTCAAGGACGCGACGCGCGCAACGACGCGTAACCTGCGCGAGCCCGCGCGCGCCGCGGCGTGCGTGCCGTGCGGCGAGCCGGCCCGGTATCAAGCATATTTCGCGCAGAGCTATTAGCGCGCTGCTCGCGCGCGGGGCGCTCCTCGCGTGCGTCGCGCTCGCGCCGTGCGCGGCGCGGGCCGACGATGCGCGCGTGCTCCAGCGCAGTTCGGGCACCGATGTCGCGACCGCACGCCGCATCGCCGCCGCGCTGCTGGCGCGGCCGCTCCCCGCGCAACTGCTGCGGGTGCGCTGCGAGCGCGTCGGCAAGCACGTCGACTGCGGCTTGACCGTGTCCGGCGTGAAGTTCCACCGCGCGCTGGACGTGCG
>JALZBE010000010.1:0-6252 GCA_030947665.1 Vulcanimicrobiota bacterium
GTCGACGGTCGCGATGTGCGCCGCGACCGAGCGCAGCGCGAGATCGCGGCGCCGCTCGGCTTCGGACTCGTTGTCGATGGGCTTGCGCAAACCGCTCTGCCAGTTCGCGTGCAGCCAGTTCTCCAAGCCGTAGAACGACTCGCGCAGCACCGGCAGCATTTCGAACACGCCTTCGTTCGCGGCGACGGGGTACTTGTCGCCGGGCACGCGCGCGAGCGTCTGCTGCAGGCGGCGCATCCCTTCGTCGAGCTCGGCGTCGTACGCGCCCGGGATCGCGTACGTGCGGTGCAGCTTGCGCATCATGCGGTTCACCGACACGGGCGACAGCGTCGCGGTCAGCGCAGCGGTTGCGTATTTCTCCGCTTGGTGCGCTTCGTCGAGGATGACGAAATCGTAGGCCGGGAGCAGCGCGCCGCCGCTGGCGAGGTCGAGGAAAAACAGCGCGTGGTTGACGACGACGACGTCGGCGAAGCGTGCGGCGTCGCGGCGCCCGAAGAAATGACAGTCCGCGAAGCGGTGGCAGTACTCGCCCACGCAGTCGTCGGCGTCGGCATCCAATGTTTCCCAGTCGTCGCTGCGCGGCGTGAACTCGAGCTCGGCGCGATCGCCCGTCTCGGTGCGTTCGGCCCACGCCCACAAGCGCTCCAGCGCGAGCGACGGCGCGATCAGCCGCGCACCGCTCTCCTTCTCGAACTTCGCCTTGCAGAGATAGTGGTTGCGTCCTTTGAGCAGCACGACGCGCGCCTCGATCCCCAGCGCGTTCGTCACCAGCGGGATGTCCTTGCGCACGAGCTGCTCTTGCAGCGCGATCGTCCCCGTCGAGATGACGACGCGCGCGCCGGCGCGCAAAGCGGGCACGAGATACGCCAGCGACTTGCCGACGCCGGTGCCCGCTTCGACGATCGTGTGCATGTTCTCGAGAAATCCGCGCTGGATCAGGCGCGCCATGTCCAGCTGTCCTGGGCGCGCTTCGAATCCCGCGAGCGAACGCGCGATCGGGCCGCCGGCCGCGAACGCGTCGTCGATAAGCTTCATTCGCGCGGATCCCGCACGTGCAGCGGCGGCGCGTCCGCTTCTTCGTGCGGCCCGGCGTCCGGCGGATGCTCGATCGTTTCCGGCTCCGGCGCGTTCTCGATCGTTTCACCCGGACGCGTCGCACCGGCGGGCATTGCAACGGGCGGCGGCGGCGGCACGAACGTCGCGGCGAACTGCTCGGCGTACGCGCGGCGTCCCATGACGAGCACGAGTCCCGCGAGAAATCCGGCGATCAGCCCGCCGACGTGCGCCGCGACCGAGATGAACGGGAACGCGAACGACAACCCGAGGTTGAGCACGAGGACCGGCAGGATGCGCATGAGCAGCGCGCGACCGCGCGTACCGAGACGCAAACCGACCGCGCCCAGCGCGCCCATCAGCCCATAGATCGCGCCGCTCGCGCCGAGCGCCGGGATCCCCCACGTGCTGCTGAAGTACACGACCGCGAGCCCCGAACCTACGATTGCGATGATGTAGAGCACGGCGAATCGCACTCGACCGAACACCATTTCGGCGGGCGTGCCGAGCCACAACAGACTGAGCATGTTCAACGCGAGATGCGTCTCGTTGCCGTGCAGGAAGGCCGCGGTGAAAACACGCCACCATTCGCCGTACTGCAACGCGAGTTGCGGGCTCAGATAGCCGTGATCGTAGTCGACGCCGCCGTATGTGGTTTTCTGCCAGATGAACGCTAGGACGTTCACGCCGATAAGCAGGCCGGTCAGGGTGAATCTCACGCGGTCAGCGCCGGGCTCGCCTCCGTCGAGATTGCGATGAGGCGCGCGAGCTCGATCGAGATCGCGGTACGGCCGCTCGATCCTTCGACCGTGATCGGTCCGCCGAGCGGCCCGCGTTCGATGATGTCGATCGTCGCGCCGGGCCGCAGCCCGATCTGGTCGAGATAGCGCAGCGTCTCCGGGATGTCTTCGACCACCTCGACCACGCGCACCGTCGTCCCGGGCTGAGCGTCGGCGAGCCGCTGACCGACCCGCTTGGGCGCGCTCAGGTCCGCGGGCGGGATCGGCAGCCCGTGGGGGCACACTTTGGGATCGCCCAAGACGGCCACGAGCCGCTCCTCGACACGCTCCGAGATCGCGTGCTCGAGCCGGCATGCTTCCTCGTGGACCTCGTCCCACGGCATCCCGAGGATGTCTTGCAGAAAGACCTCCGCCAGCCGGTTGCGGCGGATCACGCGCACCGCGACGCGGAGACCCTTCTCGGTGAGCGCCGCCTGGCCGCGCGCCTCGTACGTGAGGTAACCGTCGGATCCGAGCTTCTTGAGCATGCCGGACACGGACGCCGGCGACACGCCGAGATCGGCGGCCAGTCCCGAGGTGGTGACGCCGGGGCCCTCGCGCTCCAGACGGTAGACCGCTTCGAGATACTCCTCGGTCGACTCGTCGAAGTGCGTGTGGCCGGGCATGACGTTACAGGCTTCGACCCGCCGGTGCGGAGTTCCGGGACCGCTCGAACAAGTCGTGGAGCCGCGCCTTGGTCGCAGGCGGCGCGAAGGACGCGTCGATCGCGTTGCGCGCGAAGCGCAGGATGGCGGCTTCGCCGAACGTTTGCGCGACGTAGGCGTACTCGTCGAGCAGCGTCGTGCCGAACAGCGCGGGATCGTCGGCGTCGATGGTAATCACGCACCCGGCGGCGTCGAGCGCGCCCAGCGGATGGATCGCCTCCGCCGGCGCCGCGCCGGTGAGCCGGTTCGACGTCGGACAGATTTCGAGTGGGATCCGGCGGCCGGCCAAGAGGGCCACGACCGCCGGATCCTCCATCGCCCTCACCCCGTGTCCGATCCGTTCGGCATGCAGGACCTCTACCGCTGCACGAACGCTCGCGGCGCCCGCGGCCTCGCCGGCATGGACCACGCCGTGCAGCCCGCCCTCGCGCGCGATCGCATAGGCACGCTCGTAGAGCTCGGGCGGAAAGCGCGCCTCGTCGCCGCCCAGTCCGACCCCGATCACGCCGAGATCGCGCAGGCCGACCGCGACGCGCGCGAACTCCTCGGCGCGCTCGACCCCGAAGTTACGCGTGAGGTCGGCGATGAGCTTGACCTCGATCCCTCGTGGGGCGCCCGTTTCGTCGAGCGCGGTTCGGATCGCGGCGACGGTTTCGCGAACGTCGAGCTCTTTGTGGAAAAACGTCCACACCGACGGTGAGATGAAGATTTCCGCGTACACGACGCCTTGCGCGGCGGCGTCGACGACGTAGTCGCGCGCGATTCGCGCGTAGTCGGCCGGCTCGCGCAGGGTCTCGGACACCTTGGCGAACAGGAGCAGGAACTCGCCGAACGTGTCGAACGCGTACGCGCGCTCGGGATGCGCTCGGTCGCCCAGGTCGATGCCGTACTTCGACGCAAGCGCGTGGAAGGTGTCCGCGCGAACGGTTCCTTCCAGGTGGCAGTGGAGCTGGACTTTGGCGAGCGCACGCAGATCGAGACCGGGCATCTTGACGATCGTTCGACGACGATGCTATAGTAACCGTCGCCCGTCGCGGGGTGGAGCAGTCCGGTAGCTCGTCGGGCTCATAACCCGAAGGTCACAGGTTCAAATCCTGTCCCCGCAACCAAACAACAGGTCCAGAAGTGGAAGCTTTTGGGCCTGTTTCATTTCCGGCGTCTCGTTGTTGGACCAGTTTTGGTCCGACGGGCCGCGTACGATTCGTCGAGTTCAACGTTTGCCAGATCCGCTCGCACGGGGCGCAGTGCGAAGCCGTCGAATCCGCTCGATAAGGTCGGACATTGATTCTCAAGATTGCGACGTTCGTTATTCCCCTCGGCTTCGACACGCTTGCCGTCGCTATCGCGCTCGGGTTTCACGGCCTGCGTCCATTGCGCCCCGCGTTGACGTTCGCGTTCTTCGAAGCGGTGATGCCGCTTTTCGGCATGCTGGTTGGTCATCTTGCCGGAGCGCGCTTCGAGACGCCGGCCGTGGTGGTCGGAGGTATCGTGCTCATCGGCGTGGCCGTATATATGCTCAAGGAAGCGTTGGAAGAAGAGGACGAGGCCGAAGGCCTTTCGTTTTCCTCGATGCGTACCGCTGCGCTCGCCGGCTTCGGCATCTCGATGGATGAACTGGCTGTTGGGTTTCCAATGGGTACGAGTGGCCTCCCGATCCCGACGACGATCGCGGCGATTGCGGTTCAAGCGTTCATCGTAACGTACGTCGGAATCATCGTTGGCAAGCGCGTTGGAGACGCGCTAGGACAACGCGCGTCGCGAATATCAGGTCTTGTCGCGGCCGCGGCATTCGGGCTACTCGGGATCTACTTGATTGTTCAGCGCCTCGTGCCCGGATTGCCGGAGGTGTAGGCGCAGGGACGGGCTCCTTCGCACGTGCAGGCCCACGCCGCGTCCTCGTCCTCGTCCTCGTCCTCGTCCTCGTCCTCGAATGCGAATGTTCATCGTACCCGCCTGAGCCTGCGTCAGAAGGGGGCGATCTTCGAGCGGGGGCTTGACGAGATGCCGAATCTGTGACACGATTCTCTCATAAATGAGAGAATCTCAGGCCGGCGGGTCGCGAACGGTTTCGGCGTTGTTGCACCCTATCCGGATTCGCATTGTTTCAATGCTAGAATCCCGCTCCTGTACCGCGGGCGAGATTGCGCGAGCGATACCGGATCTGCCAACCGCGACGTTATATCGCCACCTTAACCGCTTGAAAGAAGCGGAAATTCTAACAGTTCAGAATCCTGTTTCCGGCCGGCCGGGGCCCGCGGAACGGGTTTATGCGATCAACCGAAGCGCCGTGCTTCTCTCGAAAAAGGAGGTCGGTGCTCTTTCGCGGTCCGCGCTGCGCCATTATTTTGCGACCTTCGTCACGTCGATCCTCGGCGATTTTGAACGATACACCAATGACCGGAGCTACGATCTAGCAGCCGACGGAATACGTTTTCTAAAAACCCCGCTTCGACTCACTAGCGCAGAACACAGCCGCTTCCTAACCGAAATCCAGCGTGTCGTTACGCGGTACGAAGCAAAGGCAAACGTCAAAGGTCGGGTTCGCTTCTTTACTCACCTGTCGGTGCCGGCACCGCGGCAGATGGAGCAATAACATGAATGTGTCGAGTCTCAAACCCTCTCGCCTCTGGTTCGCGGCCGCGGTTTTGTTTGCTATTTCCGCCGCGGTTCTCTTGTTTCATCGCGACATCCTCAGCGGCTGTCTCTGGCTTATTGTCGGCGCGCTCATGGTAGTTTTCGCAACAGCGAAGAGCGGTGATGACGACGAAGGTTGCGACCGCCCCGATCACACGAGTCAACAAGCGCCATAGAACTCAAACGTTGCATCAGCCCTACTATCGTTAAGGAGTTGATTCCAGAATGTTCATCGTGCGGCGTATAGCATTGCTCTTCGTTCTGCTCTTGAGCCTCGTCGCTAGCGCATCGGCAAATCCAGCGCTCTGGGTCGTTGAGACCCCGCGAGCCAAAGTCTACCTTTTCGGAACAGTTCATGTCATGCGCCCCGAAATCACATGGCATTCACCTGCACTGGACGCAGCACTTGCCGAGAGCAGCGATCTCTGGCTCGAGGTCGCGAATGCCGACGACGTCGCCGCTGCGGCGCCCATCGTGCGGGAATTCGGTTTGGATCCTGCGCATCCGCTTTCCACGAAGATCACGCAATCGGACGTCGCCCGCGTGGACGCGGCGGTGAAATCTCTCGGGGCGCCGGGGGAGAGCGCATTCGAACCGTTCCGCCCGTGGCTTGCCAGCGTAACACTATCGGTCGTTCCGCTCATCCGTGCCGGGTACGACCCGAAGAGTGGAGTAGATCTCCAACTCAAGAGCATATTTTCCAAAGCAACGAAGCCCGTTCGCGGCTTCGAGACTATCGGGCAGCAAATGCACCTTTTCGCAGATATGCCCGAAGTGGATCAGGTCTCGATGCTCCATTCAACGCTCGATCAACTCGGGACTGCCTCGACAACGCTCGATGGGCTTGTGGACGCCTGGTCAAAGGGCGAGGTGGACACCTTCGCGTCTTTGACGCAATCCGGGTTATCTCAAGGCTCCCCGCAATTCTACGAGCGGTTCGTGGTCGCGCGCAATGCTGACTGGGCTCATCAACTCGAAGCGCGCTTGAAACAACCTGGCGTGACCTTCGTCGCGGTCGGTGCTGCGCATCTCGCGGGAAAAGCGAGCGTTCAGGCCGATCTCGAAAGACTCGGCTTTTCGGTGCGACGGTTGCAATGATAACTCTCCGCAACGATGTCGAG
>JALZBE010000010.1:6262-15592 GCA_030947665.1 Vulcanimicrobiota bacterium
GACAGCCCGGGACGTGGGAAGCTACGAGTGCGCCTCGTCCGTTGTTAGCGGCGCGGCCGTTCGACCGGCAAAACTACCCTCACGCACGCCCCGCCCCCGGGACGATTGCTGACCGAGACTTCGACGGCCAGGAGGCTCACCAAGGCCAGACCGCGCCGTTCTTCAGCGGCGGGATCCTCCAGCGACCCGCACGGTGCGTCGCGGAAGTCGCACCCGCGGTCCTCCACGGTCAGGCGCGCATGCGGGTCGCGCCAGTCCAGCCGAAACGTCCCGACACCGTGGGCATGCCGTATGACGTTCGCCACCAGTTCGCCGAATTTGAGTCCGGCCGCGCCGGCGTCCGAGCCGGCCGAGGCGAACCAAATTCCGAACGGGGGATGCGCGCTTGTTCAGACATGCGGTACGCGATGCTCGCGAGCCGATCGGCGCGCGTTCGGCGCCGCCGCAACGTCGTCGGGCAAGCGACGTTCGAGCGTTCGCTCAGCGCAGACGATACGACGGCGATCGACGTGTGGCGCGCGTTGGGCGCGCTCTCACCTGAACTCCGCGACGTGACCGTGCTCTTCTGATTCGACGATCTCAAGAGCGACGACATCGCCGCGATCTTGGGCATCCCGCATCCCACGGTGCGGACGAGATTGGCAAGAGCGGCGCCTGATTACGGGGCTATCTTGACTTATCGCGATATATCTTTTAGTATCGCGCTATGATACATGATATCGGCCGGGCGTTCTTCCGGCACCGGCATGGCGGCGGCCCTGGTGGCCCCCGCATCTGGGGACTCGGCTACAGCAAGGAGTGGGGCGGCTGGAAGGCCGGCGGCTGGGGTCCGCGCGCTCGCCGCGGCGACGTGAAGTATCTCGTGATCGAGCTGCTCGCCGAAGGGCCGCGGCACGGCTACGACATCATCAAGGGGATCGAGGAGCGCCGCGGGGTTCGCCCGAGCGCCGGATCGGTCTACCCCACGCTGCAGCTGCTCGAAGACGGCGGGTTCGTCACGTCCGACCAGGTCGACGGCAAGCGCGTCTACACGATCACCGATTCGGGTCGCGCGCTGCTCGCCAATCGCGCCACCGACCCCGACGGGGACGAGGACGCCGGCGAGGCGCCCGACGTACGGCACAAGCTGCGCGAGTCGGTGATGAAGTTCGTCGCTGCGGTCTGGAATGCGCGCCACAATGACGACGCGACGCTCGAAAAAGTGCGCGAGATCGTCGACAAGGCGCGCAAGGACGTCTACACGATCCTCGCGTCCGACGAAGCCTAGTCCGGCGCGCGCAGCGCAGTCGCGAGCTGTGGCGGGATCCGCGTCGCGCGCAGCGTCATGCGGTCGAGCGCGGCGAGCACGAGCGATCCGTCGATGAGTCGAACGCCGTCCGCGCGCTCGACCGGGAACGTGAACGTTAGCGACGAGCCGCCCAGCTTCTGCAGCTCCGCGCGGCAGATGATCTCGTCGTCGAGCTTCGCCGGCGCGCGGTAGTCGCACTCGAGGTGAACGCGCGCGATCCACACGCCGAGCTCGTCGGCGATGACGTCGTACGGAAAACCGAGCGCGCGAAAGAATTCGCTTTCGGCCGCTTCCATGAACCGCAGGTAGTTCGCGTAGTGCACGACGCCCATAATGTCGACGTCGCGCCAGCGCACGCGCTCGCGAACCTCGGGCCCGACGCGAAGCGGCGCCGCCGTGCCGTCGGGCACGATCAGATCTCGTAGGCCCAGGCGACTTCGTCCGCGGTCGGCGCCGAGTCGCGCTGCTGCGAGTACGCGGCGACGGCACCTTGCGCGTACCGTGCGATCGGGTCGATCTCCAAGTTGACGCGGTCGCCGGGACCTTTCGCGCCGAGCGTCGTGCGGCGAGCGGTCTCGGGGATCAGCGCGATCGTAAAGCGCTCGCGGTCGGCCGACGCGACGGTGAGGCTCACGCCGTCGACGGCGACGTAGCCCTTCTCCACGATGTACGGCGCGAGCGCGTCGGGCAGCACGACGTGCAGGCGAAAACCCTGGCCTTCGGAGTCTTTGGCGAGGATCGACGCGGTGCCGTCCACGTGGCCGTACACGAAGTGGCCGCCGAGGCGGTCGCCGACACGCAGCGAGAGCTCGACGTTGACGCGGTCGCCGGCGCGCAGCCGGTCGAAACCCGTGCGCTCGACGGTTTCGGGGACGACGTCGAAGCGCACGGTGCGCGCATCGAAGCCGACCACGGTGAGACACGCGCCGTTGATCGCGACGGAGTCGCCCATCGCGACGCCGTCCGCGACGGCGTCGGGTGCCTCGACGAGCAACGTAACGCCGCGCCGCGCGTCGCCTTCGATCGAAGCGACACGGCCGTCGTGCAGGATCAGGCCGGAGAACACGTGGTGAGATCGGCGGAGAGCAGCATGTCGTCGCCGACGCGTTCGATGCGGTCGAAGCGCCACCCGTTTTGCCCGCTCAAATCGGCGCCCGCGAGGGCCGGCACGGCCGTTTCCGTGCGCAGGAAGGCCGGCGCGAGGAACCAGACGACGCGCTGGACCAGACCCGCACCGAGAAGCTGGGCGGCCAGCGTCGGGCCGCCCTCGCAGAGCACGGTCGCGATGTCGCGCTCACGCAGGGCGCCGAGCGCCGCCACGAGGTCCAGCTGGGTCGCGTCCTCGGGACCGGCGTAGACGACGTCCGCGATTGTTTCGAGCGCCGCGAATCTCTCCCGCGCGCCGCGCGGCGCCAGCACGATCGTCGCGCGGTATGCGTCCGGCGGAGCGTCCGCCGGCGGCGCGAGCACGCGGCTGTTCGTCGGAATCGCATCGGTTTCGCAGACGACGATGCGCGCGTACGGTTTGCGGCGCGTTGCGTGCGGGCGCACCGTCAGCAGCGAATCGTCCACGCGAATGGTTCCGGCGCCGACCATCACCGCGTCGTGCTCGATGCGCAGATCGCGCACGCGTTCGCGCGCGAGCGGGCCGCTCAGCCACTGCTGTTCGCCGGGCCGCGACGCGACGTAACCGTCGAGCGACGCCGCCATCTTGAGCGTCAGGTACGGCCGGTCGTGCGCGATCGTCCAGCGGAAGCGTTCGATCAGCGCGTGCGCGGCCGCATCGTCGGCGACATCGACCGCGATGCCGGCGTCGTGCAACCGGCGCACGCCGCTTTGCGCGGTCTTCGGGTTCGGGTCGAGCGCGCCGATCGCGACGCGGGCGATGCCCGCTTCGATCAGCGCTTGCGTGCACGGTGGCGTGCGCCCGTGATGGTTGCACGGCTCGAGCGACACGTACGCGGTCGCGCCGCGCGGCTCGTGGCCGCGCGCGCGCGCATCGCGCAACGCCTCGACCTCCGCGTGCGGCTCGCCCGCCCGATGATGCCAGCCCTCGCCCAGCGTCGCGCCGTCGCGCACGACGACACAGCCCACCGGCGGGTTCGGTGCGGCGTCGGCGACGGCGCGCGACGCGAGCTCGACGGCGCGCGCGAGGTAGCTGCGGTCGCGGTCTACGGCGTGACCTCGACGCCCTTCCAGAACGCGACGTACCCCTCGATGTTCTTCGCCGCGTCCTTCGCCTGCGGGTAATACCACGCGGCGTCGGGATTGCGCTGCCCGTTCACCTCGACGGTGTAGTAGCTCGCGGTGCCCTTCCACGGGCACACCGAGTGCGTCTCGGACGGCGCGAAGTATTGCTTGTCGACGGCGTCGGGCGGAAAATACTGATTTCCCTCGACCACTTCGGTGTGATTGCTCTCGGCCAGGACGGCGCCGTTCCAAACTGCTTTCATGATGATCACTGACCCGCCGCGGCCGAGGTTGGTTCCGCAGCCGCCGGCCGCTCAGGTGCCGCTGCGCGCCACCACGACGATCCCGCGCACGTCGACACCCGCCGCGCGGAGAATCCCCGCCGCGTCGCACGCGGTCGCGCCGGTCGTGCAGACGTCGTCCAGCAGCGTTACGGCATTGGGCAGCGGTACGTCCGCCCGCAGCCGGAATCGGCCGGTCGCCGCGAGCCGCTCGCGGCGCCGGAGTCCCTCCTGAGCGGAGCCGCGTTTGTCGAGCAGTTCGGCGCAGGTGACGCCCCCGCGCCGCACCGCGACCCGGCGCGCCAGCTGGATGCTCTGATCGAACCCGCGCTCCGCGCGACGCGCGCGCGACGTCGGAAGCGGTACGAGCGCTCCGTCGAGCGGAGCCCGTGCCGCGAGCAGGTCGGCGAACGCGTCGAGCGGGTCGCGTTCGCCGTTCTTCATCGCGACGATCGCGCGCCGCAGCGCGCCGTCGTACGGACCGAGCGCGAACGCCGGAATCCCGTCGAGGACAAACCGGACGGCGTCGCACGATGCCGGCGCGCACCGGTCGCACAACGCGAGACCGGGCACGTCGCACGCGGCACACACCGCCGGAAAAAGCCAGGTGCGAACGAAATCAAGCACACCTGTCTATCACGCGGAGCGCGGCGTCGGCTAGGCCGCGAAATGCCCCTTAGTCGCGCCGATCGTCGGCCACCGTTCCGTTCGCTTCCGCCTGCACGTTCACGACAGCGCCACGTGGGACCCGAGACTTTCCCGTCACGATATTGCCCATGTAATAGCCGTCCGGCCGGATCTGACCGCGCTTCAACGGCTGAATGCCTTCCCGCGCGGCAAGCCACTTCCCAAATTCCTTGAGAGTCATTTGCGCAAGTGTACCACGCCTCACTCGTTCTTGCTAGTGGGTGCGAAGCTCGCCCATCGCGCGAGCCGCGACAACGACGCTGGCCGCGACGATCACGAGCAATGTTGCGATGGTGATGAAGGCCCGCTTGTACCGTCGCACCTTGACGTTCGTTTTTCCTGATCGCGTAATATTGGAAATCGCAAGGAAGGTTGCTTTCGCACGCGCCTCCGAGAAATCGACGGTAAAGTCATCGAGGCGAACGACATCTTCAGCTCCACCGCCGATGAGTTGCGTCGTCAGATACCCGAATAGCGCGCAAATCGCCGACTCGATTAGAAAGAAGATACATGCAAAGCGGAAGTCCGGATCGAACTCGAACCACTTGTCTGCGACGAAGAGCGTTACTACGACGACTGCCACCGCAACGGCGATCAGCCCATTGTCGAGCGCGTCGATCCTCTGAATGATACTTTCGTTCCGGCGCGCGACGACATCGAACAGGAATCGGGTGTCGTCGTCCAAGTCGTCTTCGGTGGCGAACGGCGCGTGCTCGGGATCGGGCGGACGCTCATCATCGCGCTCATCGGCTGCGCTTTCCGTCGAGCTATGAAGTAATTCGTCGTCGGGCTCGGCGCCGGGGTGGAGAGCGGCGCGCAGCAGAAAATATCCTAGCAGAGTCAATTCCTGCATGAAGAGCAACGCCCCAAGATTCGAGCCGTAGTCTACCGCGGACGACACTGCTAGACTTTCACCCTTTTTCCCCGCGCGGCGTTGGGACCGGTCACCGCGCACGCGACGCATGCGGCGGGAACCGGCCCGGTCCGAACGATATCGATCACACCTGTCTATCACGCGCCACTGTCGTATGACGAGGGTGATCAGGCGGCGGTGCGATTCCGCGCAAGGTGGCACGCTTGCAAAACGAATCCGACGACGTCACGAACGCGATCTATGAGGTTGAGGAAGCGGAGGTTCGGGCTTCGATGCAGGTCGATGCCGCGGTCCAGACTGCGATGAGAGTCGACGAAGCCACCGCGAGGGCTGCGTGCGACGCGGCCGATGCGACCCTGCGCGCCGCCGAGAAGGCCGCAGCGCAGGCCGTTGAGGACGCAAAAAAATCCGACCCGTCGGCGTGGTAGCCGGCCGAGCGGATCGCTAGGTCGCCCTCGGCTCGTTCGCGACGACGGCACCTTCGAGGATAACGTCGTCGTCGACCTCATAGCGCTCGCCGACGATCGAGTCGCGCACGGTCGCCCGCGCGCCAATAACGGCGCCGTTCCAGACGATCGCGCGCTCGAGCACGGTACCGTCGCCGATCCGCACGCCGTCCCCGATCACGCTCGGTCCCATGATCCGCGCGCCGTCGCCGATCTTCACGCCGTCACCGATGCGCACGTCGCCTTCGATTCGCGCGTCGCCGGGCACGAGCACGCCGGGCGGGATGCCGGTGGCGCGCGCGCCGCGCACGTGCACGCGGCCCGACAGCACGTCGTCCGTCGCCCGGCGATATTCATCGAGCGTGCCGATGTCGCGCCAGTACGCCCCCTTCAGCTCCATGCCGTAGAACGGCAGCCCGCCGGCGACGAGCTCGGGAAACACCTGTTTGCCGAAGTCGTAGAACGTGTTCGCCGGGATGCGGTCGAAGATCGCCGGTTCGAACACGTAGATGCCGGTGTTCGCGAGCTTCGACTTCTCCGTGCCCTTGGCGGGCTTTTCTTGAAACCCCGTGATGCGGCCGTGCTCGTCCAGGATGACGACGCCGTACTGATCGACTTCATCGACTTCGAGCAAGCCGATCGTCGCGAGCGCGCCGCGCGCTTTGTGAAAGCGCACGAGCGACGCCAGATCGGCATCGGTGAGATCGTCGCAGCCGACCACGACGAACGTGCCGTCGAACCATCCTTCCATCTGCTTGAGCCCGCCCGCGCTGCCCGTCAGCTCGCGCTCGTGCAGGTAATGCAGCTTCACGCCGTAGCGGCTGCCGTCGCCGAAGGTCTTGCGCACGAGGTCGGCGAGGTAAAACACGTTGATCGCGACCTCGTCGCAACCGAACGACGACAGCCAACGCATCACGTGCCCGCTGATCGGCTCGCCCGCGACGGGAACGATCGGTTTGGGCACTTGTCTGGTGAGCGGGTAGAGCCGCGTGCTCATGCCGCCCGCGAGGATCATCGCGCGCATCAACGGTGCTTCTTCCCGGCTTTGCCCGCGGTCAAGGCTTCGGCCAACGCGGCGACTGCGAACCGCGGCAGCGCGAGCTGGCGGCGCCAGCGGCGTGGCTCCTTGCCGAGGCGGTACGCCCACTCCAAGCCGGTACGCCGGAAAAAGACCGGTGCGCGCACGACGTTGCCGGCATACACGTCGAGCGAGCCGCCGATGCCGATCCCGACCCCGCAGCCCGTCGCGGCGAGATGCTGCTCGATCCAAAACTCTTGCTTCGGAAAACCAAGACCGGCGAGGAGCACGTTCGCTCCACTCGCGCGAACCGCGGCAGCGACCGCGTCGCTTTCCTCGGGACGGAAGTAGCCGTCGCGCGCGCCGCTGATCACCGCGCCCGGATAACGCTGCCGCAACGCTTCCCCCGCGCGCGACGCCGTGTCGCCGGCACCGCCGAGCACGTACAACCGCACGTCGCCGGCCGCCGCGGAGCGCGCGGCAAGCGCGTCGACCAATTCGACTCCGGTGACGCGTTCGTGCAGTGGTCCGCCGCGCAGGCGCGACGCCAGCAGCAACCCGATCGAATCGCACGTGACGAGAGCGGCGCGATCGATTGCGGCGCGAAACGCCGGATCGCGCTGCGCCGCCATCACCATCTCGACGCCGAGCGTCACGACCAACCCCGGATCGGTACCGTTCGCCAGTGCAGCGATGCCCGCGACCGCGGCATCGCGGCCGATCGCGTCCACGCGGCAGCCAAGCACGCGAAAGGCCGTCACCGGATTACGGACGGTACGGTGCGATCAGCGGCTCGAGCGTCGCTTTGAGCTCCGCGGGCATCGGTCCCATGGGCGAGCGGCACGGGCCGACGTCGAAGCCGTACGTTCCCATCGCCCACTTCACGGGGATCGGGTTCGACGTCATGAACAGCGCGGCGATCAGCGGCGACAGATCGCGATGGATGCGGCCCGCCGTGTCGACGTCGCCGGCATCGAACGCGTCGGCCATCGCGCGCAACTCGCGCCCGCACAGATGCCCGGCGACGGAGATCAGGCCGTAGCCGCCGACTGCGAGCGACGGCAGGTAGATGTAGTCGTCGCCCGCCCAGAACGTGACGTCCGGACGCGCGCGGTCGCGCAGGATCGCCGTGAACTGGTTCACGTCGCCGGTCGACTCTTTGATTCCGGCGACGTTCGCATGACGCCGCGTCAGCTCGGTGAACGTCGCGGGCAGCATGTTCGACGCGGTGCGGCCGGGGATGTTGTAGACGATCGCGGGCAGCGACGTCGCTTCGAGGATCGCGCCGAAGTGCGTCAGCATCCCGTCTTGCGTCGGCTTCACGTATGCCGGAACCGTCAAGAGCACGCCATCCACACCGCACTGCTCGGCCTGTTTCGTCAGCTCGACCGACTGGCGCGTGTTGTTGCCGCCGGTGCCCGCGATCACGGTGCCGTTCGATCCGAGCGCCTTCTTGACCTCGGCGAACAGCGTCAGCTTCTCGGCGGTCTCGAGCGCGTTGCCTTCGCCGGTCGAGCCGGCCAGCACGACGCCGTCGTTGCCGCGTTCGATCAGGAATTGCGCGAGGCGGACCGCTTCGGCGGCGTTGAGCGCACCGTTTGCGTCGAACGGCGTGACCATCGCGGTGAGGATGCGCCCGAGTGATTTCATCGCGCAACCGCCCCGCGGCCGAGCCGGAACGCGTCGTGCAGCGCCTGTTCGGCATCGTGCGCGCGGTCGGCGGGGACCAGGATCGAGATCGTGATGTTGGAGTCGGTGGAGTGGATGATCTCCACGTCGGCATCGGTGACGGCTTTCACGACGCGATACATGACGCCGGAGGTACCCCGCATCCCTGCGCCGACGACCGAGATCTTCGAGCAGTGCGGCCGCATGCGCAGCGCGAGGTTGAGGTCGGCGAGCGCCGGGCGGACCGCGTCGGCGTGCTCGTCGTCGACGATGAAGAACACGCCGGCGTCGTTGACGTTCACCATGTCGATCGAGATCGCACGCTCGGCGACGCGCTTGAGCACGTCGCGGTCCACGTCGGAGCGGTCGGCGTCTTCGGTGAGGCCTTGGATGATCCGGCAGAACGTCACGTCGCGGATCACGGTGAGCCCGGTGACGGGGCGGTCGGTGTCGATGGGGGCATCGTCGTCGATCGTCGTGCCGACGCCGCTTCGCAGGCCCTTCACGACGTACGGCGTGCGCGTCGCGTGCGCGAGCTCCGCGGCCTTGTGGTGCATCACCTTCGCGCCGTTGCCGGCGAGCTCGACCATCTCGGCCTGGGTGACGCGCTCCAGCGGATGCACGCCTGCGACGCGGCGTGGGTCGCCCGTCATCACGCCGGAGACGTCGGTGTAGATCTCGACCGACGCCGCGCCGAGCGCGTCGCCGAGCGCGACCGCCGTGAGGTCGCTGCCGCCGCGCCCGAGCGTCGTGACCGCGCGCTCGCGCGTGCCGCCCTGAAAGCCCGTCACGACGGGGATCACGCCGCGCGACAGAACCGCGCGAACCGGCGCCGGATCGACCTCGACGATCTCCGCATCCCCGTATCGGTCGTCGGT
>JALZBE010000576.1 GCA_030947665.1 Vulcanimicrobiota bacterium
CGGCGGCCCGGCAAAGGGTACAGGTGGAAACCGTCGCGACTAACGGTCCACAAAACGCTACCCTCGTCCAGCACATCGTAGACGAGCATCAGCTCGCCCGGCGCGAGCGCGTCGCGTTGCAGCTCCTCGACGCGAATCGGACGTGGACGGCGCAGCCCGTGATACGCCGGATAACGGACTTGAATCTCGGCGTCGAGCGCCGCTCGTTCGTGGTTCGCCGTATCGACGCGGCTCTGTGCCGACCGGATCGCGGCTTGGTCGGCGGGCGTGTTAACGAGAACGCCGCTGTAGAGGTCGCGCGCCGTCTTGACGGCGACATCCGCGGCTTCGTCGCGCTGGACGACGGCGGACGGGACGCCCGTGTAATGCCGCGCGGCGCTCGCCGCGATCAGCGCGAGCGCGGCGCGCGCCGCTTTTCGTTCGAACACGTCGAAGGCTCTCCGGTCGTAGCCGATCGTCGGGGCGCGCCGGTGCTGTTTCGCGAGGAAAGCGATGTAAGCGTCGTACGTGTCCAGCGTCGTTACGAAGAACGGGGTTCGGTCGCGATCGTCCGCGATCCCCGCACGCACGGTTTCAATGCGGTCGAGCGCAGCGTCATAATCGGCGCGAGCGGCGCGTTCGAAGCGCGGCCCACTGCTTGCTTCGGCGAGAGCGCGCAGGCTCAGCGCTTGCCACAGCGTCGCCGATCCCAGCTTGCGTTTCAACGCCACGCTCTTTGTGGCGAAGGGGAGCGCGGCAACGTCGTGGCCCGCAAGACTGTAAGTCAGCGCAAGATAGAGGAGCGCGTTGGCCTCGAACTCCTCGTTATGAACGCTGCGGGAGATTGCGAGGGCTCGCCGATGCGCGGTGAGAGCGTCGTCGTAACGCCGCAGAGCGCTGTCGGCGTAACCGATGTTGACGAGATCGATCGCCTCGCCGATCCGATTGTGAATGTCGCGCTCGATCCGCAGCGCTTTCTCGTACGCGACAAGGGAGTCGCGATAGCGGCCCATGCCCAAGTACACGTTCCCCAGCGCGCTCGCGGTCGTCGCCTCACTCCGCCGGTCCAGCGCGGTACGTCCGCCGGCGCGGACCCGCTCGAGCGCAGCCAATGCCAGCTCCGGGTGGCCGATGCGCACGTACACGCCACTGATGTCGGCGAGATCGCCGGCTTCGGCGTTCGTGGAACCGGTGTCGCGATGGATCGCCAATGACGCTTGGTACGCCGTCAAGGCTTCAGTGTCATGACCTAAGACGGTGTTCAGGTCGCCGCTGAATTTTAGCGCCAGCGCTTCGCCCGAACGGTCCTTGAGATCGCGGAAGCCCGCGAGCGTTTGCCGCAGGGCATCCTGCGCCTCCGTGTAGCGGCCTAGCCGCGTAAAGACGTGCGCTAGGCGAGTGAGCGCGTTCATCTCGCCGACGCGATCGAGACGTTCGCGAGCGAGCGCGAGCCACTCCCGGCGGGCATCGAGCGCGTCGGGCAGCCGCCCCAAATGCTCGAGAGCGTGGCCGATGTTGGCGAGGTCAACGGATTCGTCGCCGCGGTCGTGCGTCTCACGATGGATGGCCAGCGAACGCTTGAACATCGTCAATGCCGCCGCGTAACGGTCCTGCTCGTTGAGCACCTTGCCGATGTTTCCGAGCTCGTTCGCCTCAGCATCGCGGTCGTGCAGCGCCACGTTGATCGCCAACGCGGCGCGGTGTGCGGCGAGGGCCTCGTCGTATCGGGCCGCGTCCGCGTCGATCGTCCCTATATCGTCAAGGATCGTCGCCTCCGCAACGCGATCGTGCCGCGCGCGCGCGATGACCAACGCGCGGCGTTGCGAAATCAACGCGTCGTCGAACCGCGCGAGCGCTTGTAATATGCGACCCTCCTCGCCCGCGTCGGCAAGCTCCGCCGCGGCGTTGCCCAACGCGCGATCAATCGCGAGCGCCTCCTGAATCGACGCGAGCGCATCGGCGTAACGCCGCGTGCCGCGGTACACGGTCGCGAGGTTTCCGAGATCGTTCGCCTCGCCGCGCCGGTTGCCGTTCGCGCGATCGATCACCAGCGCTTCGCGATGCGACGCAAGCGCCTCGTCGTGCCGCGCCAGTTTTTCGTACGCCACTCCCGCGTTGCTGAGAAAGATCGCGGCATCCCTCGTATCGCCGCGACGTCGGGCGCTCGCGGCGCCGGCAAGAAAGAGTTGCACCGCTCGCTCGTAGTCCGCTTCCTGAAATGCTTTGGACCCAGTTGCGAGTTGCCGCGCCAAGTCGGTATCGGAGGCCGGCACCGATGTCGCGGATGGCGGCGCGGACGGCGAGGTCGCTTCGACGCTGCCCCCGAGCCTGGGCGAGCCCGTGATCGTCGCGATGAGGAGTACTGCACACCCAACGCGCGCAGTCACGCCGTCACTCGGTTTCCAACTCGAAGATGAGCCGCGCCGCGAGTGCCGAGCCGGCGCCGTGATCGGCAACGCGCTGATACGCCTCGAAACGCCACGCATTGCTCGGATGCGCCATCAGCCGCGCGGCGTCGAACGCGGCGCGAACGTCAGGGGACAGTTCCGCGTCGTCCAGCACCAGCGCGACGTCGGGCGCCGCGCGCGGGACTTC
>JALZBE010000129.1 GCA_030947665.1 Vulcanimicrobiota bacterium
AGCCGGCGCGACGCGCCGTTCTCCACCACGTTCGCGCGCAGCACGCCCGGGCGCAGCGCCGTGAGGTACGGCGCGTGCGACGGCAGGATGCCCGCCTTCGCCTTCGGTGCTGACGGCGATCACGAGCTCCGCCTCGCCGATGTTGCCGTCGTCGCACGTATCATCGAGCTGCAACGCGACGTCGTCGCCCACAGTCGTGCAGCTTGATCCTCGCGTCCGCGCCGCTGCGGTCTGAATAGACGCGACGACCTTGGTCCCCGGTCGATGTGCTGCCTTCTCAAATCCTCCGGCCTACCCCCACGAACTCAGGGTCATATGGCGTCCGCTCGCCGGTTTGCGGCGCTTCGGCGCCTCTTTAGCCAGCTGGGCGAGGTAATCGTCGCCCCAAGGCGCAAACCATCCTGTTCCTCCGCCTCTTGGCGCGTGGATCACAATTCGGGGTACCGTGGCATGCCGGCTTCCACTGCTGCTGAAACGCTCACCATCATCGGTTCGGGCGAGCCGCCCGCGAGCAAGGACGGCCCGCGCAAGATCATGCGGTCGCCGGACGCGCTCAAGCCGTTGAAGGGGCCCGGGACGGCGGAAGTCCCGATCGACAAAATTCAAGCAAACTTCGAAAAGACGGTCGACGGCCTGCGGCGCATTCTGCAGTCCGGATTCGAGAAGAACGTCGCCGGCCTCGTCCTCAAAGAGGTTGAGGTCCACATCGAAGTGACGGCCGACGGCAAAGTCGGCCTCTTGGGATGGGGCGCGGCCGTGCACGGCACGACTGGCATCAAGCTCACGCTTTCGAATACCGCGCTGCCGAAAGCTTGACGGCGCAAGCCCGCGGGTGAGTCATGGCTGAGGAATCACCGGTACACAAGTACAAAAACTTCGACGTCGAGATCATAAAGGACGGCCTGTCGTATCGCGCGCGCGTCCTCAGTTCGCCCGGCGGCGAAGGGTACTGCAAGTTCGACAAGAGCCCAATTCAACCGGCTTCGCTGAAGAAGTTCGCCGACGATATCCTGATCCGTTCGGCGAGGGCACGCCGGGTGGACGAGCCGGACGCAGCCACCGCAAAGCAGCTCGGGGAAAAACTTTATAGCGCAATCTTCAAAGACGACGTCCTCAACTGCTACGTGCGCAGCATGCAAAAATGTCTCGACACGGAGGGCTTACGCATACGCCTTCGGTTCGAATCGTGTCCGGAACTCATGAACATTCCCTGGGAGTTGCTCTATGACCGCCACAACAACAACTTTCTCGGCATGGCGCTGAGGACGCCGATCATCCGCTATTTGGAGCTTGGAGAACAGATCGGCCCGCTCGTGGTCAAAGACCGGCTCGAGGTGCTCGTCGTTATGGCCGAACCAAAAGGCGTCCCGCCGCTTCAGATAAGAGCTGAGTTCAAGAACCTGAAGAAAGCACTCGCCGAGCTCGAGGCTGTCGGCCGCGTTCGCATCACCGAGCTGAAGAACGCATCCATCGATAGCCTTCAGGAGATCTTGAACACGAAGGTCTTCCACGTCGTCCATTTCATCGGTCACGGGATCTTCGACAATACGAAAAAGCGAGGCGTGCTGCTTTTCAAAGGCCCCGACGGCGGCCGGAAAGACGTCTCGGGTGAGACGCTCGGTATCGTCCTGCAGCATCGGCGAATACGGCTCGTGGTCATCAATTCGTGTGAAGGGGCCAAGACGCACGCAAGCGACGCCTTCTCAGGCGTCGCCCAAAGTCTCGTGCAGAAAGGCGTGCCAGCGGTCGTCGCCATGCAGTTCTCGATCTCCGACGATGCAGCTCTTGCATTTTCGCGCGCGTTCTATCGATCGCTTGCCGAAGGCGCGCCGGTCGACCGAGCGATGATCAATGCGCGCCAGAAGATCGTATTTGCCGAAAACTGGCTGGAGTGGGCGACCCCGGTACTCTATCTTCGATCCGAAAGCGGCGATCTTTTCGAGTTCCGATCAGGTCAGGATAGCGTCGCGACGAGAACCTCTGCGGGCCGCAACGTGACAGCGCCGCGAGCATCCGCTGCGAAGCGACCAACGAACTCGCCCACCTCGGACCTCCCTGGCCCGGCCCTCTCCGCGGGGCCGCCGCAATGAAGGACAGCGGCATCGCGGGTCATTCGGCGGCCGAGGTCGCGTACGCAAAATGCGCCGAAGGAGAGGCGCTCGCTCTGCGGCACGACTACGTGCAGGCAGTGGCGATTCTCAAGGACGCATTGGCACTCTTGCTCGCGGCGCCGGCCGACGAGCGCAGCGCGGTCGCTACCGTCCGAGCATACAACTCACTGGGATTCGCCACATTCTACCAAGGCGCGCTCGACGAGGCGATCGATTTCTATCGCGAGGGCTTGAGCTTCGCCGAAACGCGCCATGTCGACCTACCATACCGTCACGCGATCACGGTGAGCCTGGTATCCGCGCTGAGCCGAAGTGCTCGCGACGCTGAAGCCGTCACGTATCTCGAAGCACTCCAGCGATGCGAAGACGAGACGCACGCCACACCGGTCGTCGCCCGGGTCCAGACGCTGTTCACCCTCGGATTGCTTCACGACCGTCTCAACGACCCGGACCGTTCATCTGAGTGCTACGGCAAGGTGATCGCGCTCGTCGAATCGCCGCCGCCGTCTCCGGAATATGTGGAGGCACTCGCTCGTCTTGGCGACGCGCAAGAACGCATTGGCGACCAGGAAACCGCCATCCAGTCTTACCTCCGTTGTATAAAAGTGGCGAAGGCCTCAGGCCTTGCCAAGGTGTATGGCGCACGCGCCGCGCTGCGCCTCAAGATGATCGCGCAGCCTTCGGACGATTTCGTGCCGGCGGCGGATTCATTTCTCGTCGACTACATGACGGACGTAGACGCGGACATCGAGGTCTTGGCGCAGATCGCCGCGGACCTTTATGAGCGAAAGGACGTTGTGGCCGCCAAGTCGGTGTATCAACGCGCCATGTTTCTGTCATCGGAGCGTAACGAACCCGCAAACCTCGCCGAAAATGGCATTGCCCTCTCCGAGCTCTTGGAAGGCGAAGGCCAGCTGACGGCAGCGCGTGACGTGCTTCTCGACGTTCGCCGCCGTTCGAATGTCGGCAGCCGCGCCCTCGACCAGATTCCGCAGTTGCTTCGCAATTTGGCGCGGCTCGCTGCCAAGCTGCAGGACCAAACGGGGGAGGAGTCAGCGATCGCGCAATTGGAGACGGTCGATTGTCCCAGCGAAGAGATCCGCCGCGACCAGCTCACTCGCGCTTTCAACGACATCGGCAGCGTGCTGATCGGCGCGAACGCATATGATCGAGCGGTTCTCGTTCTTCAGCGAGGTCTCGCCGTTCACAATTCGTCCCCGAATGCCGACCTGACGCTCATCGGTCATATACACTATAACCTGGGCCTCGCGAACAAAGAGCTTTCCCGCCACGATCAAGCGTTGCGCGAGTATCGACAAGCACAGTATGTCTACAACATCGCGGGAGCAGAAGCGGATGCGGCGGACGCGATCGCAGCCGAGGCGGCCGTCCTTTACCTCCTCGGTGATTACGACGGAGCCGTCCCCGTGCTGCGCCGGGAGGTCGAGCGGCGTTCCGAGATGGCGGGCTCTAAACCGACGGCAGATCTTATCGATGCGATTGTTCGGCTTGCGAACATGTTCGACACATTAGGACGTGAGCGCGATCATGAGGCGACTTACGTCGACTTTCTGCGGAAAGTGCCCGACCCAAACGGAGAGCGTCCAGCGGACTGGCCGTATGCGCTAATCGGGCTTGCGCTGAACAACCTTGGGTACATCTACTTCCTCCAACAGCGCTATGCCGAAGCGCGACCGCTCTTCGAGAAGTCGCTACGCAATCATGAGCTAGCGCCTGAGGAATCAGTGCTCAAGGCATATACTCTCGAAAGCATCGGCGAGCTCTGTGTCGCGGAGAAAGATCTTCCAGCCGCGAGAGCAGCGTACGAGAAAGCTATCGATCTTCGCCGTCGCCTCGGCGCAACCAACGACGTCGATCTCGCTCGCGCGCTTCGCGATCTCGCAATGATTTTCGAGCAGCAGAACGAGCTCGAGAAGGCGAAGGAAATGGCCGCAGCCTGTTACTCGGTGTTCAAGAGCTCTCCGAACGGTGGGCCCTTCGAGATCGCCAAGGTTATCGAGCTGAGCGCAAACATCGCCGAGCGGCTTGGTGAGAATGCGACCAAGGATCAGTTGCTCGACGACGTCGTTTCGCTGCGCGATTCGGTCGAAGAGGTGCAGCCCACGCCCGAATCACGAGCCGACGGCGGCGCACACCGGAAATCCCTGACGGCTGCTCCGTCTACGGGTTTCCTGACCCGCGATGAGGTCGTGCGTATCGTCTTGGCATCTCCGCAGGCGGACGGGACAACGGACATCCGGGGCGTCGTCCTCCTCTTCGAGACGCTGAAGCAGCACACGTGGCTGGTCGGCACGCCGGACAAGTTGTTCTGCTTGCTCGACGACGAGAACCAGCGAATCCGAAACCGCGCCATCCAGTGGGTACAGGCCGCTGCGTCCGTCAAGACGGTCGAAGCGAAACCCTACAAGACGAAGACGGGGCTCGTGAACATCGGCCGAAAGCAAAACTGGCTGTATTCGATCCGGTTGCATCCCGATCCAGTCAAATTGCGCCGCGACATCCTGGAGCTAGTCGGCCGCTCGTCGTAGCTACTGAAACGCGCACGGCGCTCAGACGTGAGCGACGGCGAGCCTTGCGTTCGCGAAGTCGATTTTCGTTTGCACGCGGCGACACGCGGCGAGATCGCCGCCGGCGGCTTTCAGCTCCTCCTGCGCCGCGGCGAGGTCGGTCCGCGCTTGCGCGATGTCCACTTCGTCCCGGTCGAGCGCCGCGTCGGCGAGGATCGTCACCTTGCCGGGCAGCGCTTGGAGAAAACCTTCGCTGCATGCGAGCTCGAGCCGGCGCGACGCGCCGTTCTCCACCACGTTCGCGCGCAGCACGCCCGGGCGCAGCGCCGTGAGGTACGGCGCGTGCGACGGCAGGATGCCGACTTCGCCTTCGGTGCCGACGGCGATCACGAGCTCCGCCTCGCCGTCGAACTTGACCGACAGCGGCGTGATCAGCGTGAACGGGATCGCGTTGGCCATTACGCCTTGCTCATCGTCTCGGCGGCTTGTTTCACTTCGTCGATGTCGCCGGCGTACAGGAACGCCTGCTCCGGGAGATCGTCGACCTTGCCGTCGAGGACTTCCTTGAACGAGCGGATCGTGTCTTCGATCTTCACGTACTTGCCGGAGCGGCCCGTGAACTGTTCGGCGACGAAGAACGGCTGCGAGAACAGACGCTGCATGCGGCGCGCGCGGCCGACCGTCACCTTGTCGTCATCCGAGAGCTCTTCGACGCCCAGGATCGCGATGATGTCCTGGAGGTCGCGGTAGCGCTGGAGCGTCTCCTGGACGCCGCGCGCGACGTTGTAATGCTCGTCGCCGACGATCGCGGGGTCGAGGATGCGCGACGACGACGCGAGCGGGTCGACGGCCGGATAGATGCCGAGCTCCGAGATCGGGCGCGACAATGCCGTCGTCGCGTCGAGATGCGCGAACGTCGTCGCAACGGCAGGGTCGGTGTAGTCGTCGGCGGGCACATACACGGCCTGCACCGACGTAATCGAACCTTTTTGCGTCGTCGTGATGCGCTCTTCGAGCGCGCCCATCTCGGTGGCGAGTGACGGCTGGTAACCGACGGCCGACGGCATGCGGCCCAGCAGCGCGGACACTTCCGAGCCGGCCTGCATGAAGCGGAAGATGTTGTCCATGAACAGCAGCACGTCGGAGCCGAGCTCGTCGCGGAAGTACTCCGCCATCGTCACGCCGGTTTGCGCGACGCGGAAGCGCACGCCGGGCGCTTCGTCCATCTGGCCGAACACGAGCGTCGTCTGCGCGAGCACGCCCGACTCTTTCATCTCCATCCAGAGATCGTTGCCTTCGCGCGTGCGCTCGCCGACGCCGGTGAACACCGAGAAGCCTTTGTGCACCGCGGCGATGTTGCGGATCAGCTCCTGGATCAGCACCGTCTTGCCGACGCCGGCGCCGCCGAAGAGACCGACTTTGCCGCCGCGCGTGTACGGCGCCATCAGGTCGACGACCTTGATCCCCGTCTCGAAGATCTTTTGCGTGGGGTCCTGTTGCGCGAACGTCGGCGCGTCGCGGTGGATCGGCCAGTACGCTGCGGCCTTCACCGGTTCGTCGGAGTCGATCGTCTTGCCGAGCACGTTGAAGATGCGCCCGAGCGTGCCTTCACCCACCGGCACCGTGATCGACGTGCCGCTGTTCTGCACGACCGCACCGCGCACGAGACCGTCGGTCGAACCCATCCCGAGGCAGCGCACCTGGTTGTTGCCGAGCTCGCCCTGCACTTCGAGCACGAGGTCGCGCTCCGACATCGCCGTGCCCGAAAGCTTGATCGCGCCGTCGACGTGCGCGCCCGCACCGTTCGTGCCCGTGGTGGGCCCGCCGCCGATGTGGACGGACAGCGCGTCGTTGATGTTGGGCAGCTGGTCGGTGGGGAACTCGACGTCGACGACGTTGCCGAGAACCTGCACGACTTTGCCCGTCGCGCGCTTGGTGTCGGATGTGGTGGTGGCGGTCATGGTCTTCCTTTTGCTCCGGTTATCCCTTGAGGGCTTCCGCGCCGCCGACGATCTCCAAGATCTCCTTGGTGATCGCGGCTTGGCGCGCTTTGTTCATCTCGATGGTGTTCTGGTCGATCAGCTTCTTGGCATTGTCGGTGGCGTTGTTCATCGCGACGAGCTGCGCGGCGAAGAACGACGCGTTCGTCTCGAGCATCGCCGAGTACAGCGTGAACTCGAGATATTTCGGCAGCAGGCGCCCGAGCACGAACTCCGGCGACGGCTCGAACTCCACCGAGCCGGACGACGCTTTCTTCTCGGAATCGGGCTCGGAGTCATCGGCGACGATGGGCAGGATCTGC
>JALZBE010000130.1 GCA_030947665.1 Vulcanimicrobiota bacterium
CTCGACGCGCTCGCGGCGCCCGCGTCTCCCGCCCCCGATCCGGCGCTCGTCGCATCCCTCCACCCGACCGCCGAGGCGGCCGGTGACGGACGTGTCGTCGCGCTCACCGCACCGGTGCAGGTCATTGCGACCGGCGGCGACACGCCGCTCGGCCGCATCCTCACGCGCGCCGTGCTCGTCGACTCGCAGCCGTCCGCTTCGGCGGCCGGCACGCCGGCCGACGCATGGGCGCATCCCGCGACGAACGCCGCGCAGGCTCAGGCCGCCGCGATGCACGTCGCCGCGGCGAGCTCCAGCCCGAACGAGATCGCGAACGCACTCGATGCGTTCGTGCACGCGTTCACCGACGCGGTCGCGCGCAACGACGCGGCGCCGCGTTCGGAACCTGCGGCGGTCGTCCCGTTCAACGCGCCGCTGCCGCCGGCGTCCGTGCTTCCCCAACAAGCGATGCCGTTCGCGATCCCGGTCGCGCACGACACGCTGCCCGTCGCCCCGCTACCGCCCGCTTCGTCGTTGCCGCAACCGCAGCACGTCGATGCGAACGCGGTGGTGGACCAGATCCTGCGCGGCATGGCGATCCGCACGACCGACGGTCAGTCGGAAGTGCGGCTGCGGCTCGTCCCCGAGAATCTCGGCGACGTGAGCGTCAAGCTCATCGTGTCCGGCGGCTCGGTCGACGCGTCGATCGTCGCGCACACCGCCGACGCGCAGAGCGCGCTCGCCGGCGGACAGAACCAGCTCGCGAAAACGCTCGCCGATGCCGGCTTGAAGCTGCAGAGCTTCACCGTCGGTCTCGCCGGTGATTTCTCGGGCAACCGCGATCAGTCGCGTCCGAACGATTCGCAGACGCGTTCGGCTTGGCGCCGCATCGGCGGCCTCGAGTCGGTCGACGTCGACGAGCCCGTGGACACGGCGCTGCTCGCGGTACCGAGCTTCGGGCCGCCGATCTACGCGGCGAACCCGGCGCTTCGCAACCTCAACTACCTGGTTTAGAAAAAGGAACATCGTATGTCCAGCGTCACCGGATCGACCACCGGTCTTCCGATCGACGGTTTGATCTCCAAAACCCACACCGCGGCGCAGCAGGCGTCGTCGCTGGGTTCACAGCTTGGGCAAGACGCCTTTCTCAAGCTGCTCACGACGCAGTTGCGCAACCAAGACCCGCTCCACCCGATGGACGACACGCAGTCGATCGCGCAGCTCGCGCAATTCTCCAGCGTGCAGGCCACCACGGAGCTAAAAGACGCGTTCGCTTCGTTCCAGTCGAACTTCTCCGTGATGCAGTCGGCCGGGCTTCTCGGCAAGACGGTCTCGGCGCAGTCGGCCGACGGGAACGGGAACGTGTCGTCCGTCACCGGGACCGTGAAGACGATCTCCGTGATCAACGGACAGCCGATGATCACGCTCGCCGATAAAAACGGCAAGCTGCTCGTCGACGGCAACGGTCAGCCGCTGCAACTGCCCACCTCCGCGATCCTCTCGATCGGCTGACGAACATGGCCGATCCGAAGATCAGCGGCGTGCAAATCCCCCCGGCGATCACACCCGCGGTTCGTCCGCGCGGCGTACCGGTTCAAATCCCGCCCACGGGCACGGGTTCGTTCCGCGACGTCTTGCGCACGGCGCAGCCGCCCGCGACGGCGCAAACGCCGCTCACGCAGCAGCCGCTCAAGTTCTCGGCTCATGCGCAGCAGCGCCTGGAGTCACGGAACATTCGCCTCACGCAAGACGACGTCGCCAAGATGAACGCGATGGCCGACAAAGCGGCGGCGAAAGGCTCGAAGCAATCCCTCTTCATGATGCGCGACGTCGCGATGGTGGTGTCGATCTCGAATCGCACCGTCATCACCGCCGTCGACCAAAGCAGCATGAAAGAAAACGTCTTCACGAACATCGACAGCGCCGCGATCATCGATTAACGCGAAACGCGGAACTGCCGAAACACTAATTACTAAGAGAGCGGACCACTCGTGGGGCTCTCGCGCGAAGCGGATTGATTGAAGCTTCGCGATTCGATGACACGAAAGGTCTCCTAGATGGCTTTCGACTCGTTGTTCATCGGCGTCACCGGCCTGGAATCATATCAGAGCCAGATCGACGTCATCTCGAACAACATCGCCAACGTCGGTACGACCGGCTTCAAAGGCCAGGACGTCAACTTCCAGGATCTCATCTACCAGGCGCAGAGCTTCGCCAGCGCGCCGACGCAGACCAGCGGCGGCATCAACGGCAAAGACGCGGGCCTGGGCGTGAAGATCGGCTCGATCGACACGAACTACGCGCAGGGCGGCTTGCGCACGACGGGCGTCAACACGAACCTCGCCATGAACGGCGACGGGTTCTTCATCCTGCGCAAGCCCAACGGCAACGGCGCGCCGCTCTACACGCGCAACGGCGACTTCTCGCTCAACTCCAACGGCTTGCTCTACGACCAGGCCAGCGGCATGGCGGTGCAGGGCTACATGGCCGACAAGACCGGCAACGTCAACCAGACCGGAACGCCGGGCGACATGACGATCCCGCTCGGCCTGACGTCGCAAGCCGTCGGTACGGGGCTCAACCCGACGATGAAGTTCGGCAAGAGCGGCGACCAGGTGTTCGACGTGTCGCTGGGCGGCAACGTCGACCAGACACAATGGCTCAAAGAGGCGCAGGGCGTGCAGAACGGCGCGGCGGGCACGGGTCAGCCGTACACGATGTCGACCACGATCTACGACTCGCTCGGCAACGCGCATCTCGCGCAGATCACGTACACGCCGGACGCAACCGGCGCGGCTGCCGGCCCGCCGGCGGTGAACGGCCTCCCCGGACAAGTCGCCGACTCCAGCGGCACGTTGCACAACGCGGCCGCCCGTTGGAAGGTGTCCGTTTCGTTTGCGGACGGCACCGCGTTCGACGCGATTCAAACGCCCGGCTCGATCGCAGCCGGCGGCGCGGTGACGCCCGCCGTCACGACGGCGGCGCCCGTGTCGGCCGGAACGGTCGGGTTCGTCTACTTCGATCAGAACGGTCAGTACATCAACACGTCGTCCGTGGAAGGCGTCGCCGGCGGCCAGAACATCGCCGGCGCGAACGTCCACACGAACAATCAGGCGGCATCGCTCGCGAACGGCAACCAGCTGAACGTCCGGTCGTGGGGAAGCGGCAACGTCAACGCGTCGGTTGCGCCGACCGCGGGCGGTCCCGCGCCGCAGACGGGCCCGATCGGCTTCGACTTCGGCAGCAACAACTCGACCTCGCTCGCCGGCACCGCGACCGCGAACGTGATCGCGCAGAACGGCTTCACGGCCGGGATCCTGTCGAACATGACCGTCGGTCAGGACGGCACGATCAGCGGCGCGTTCACCAACGGTCAGACGACCACGCTCGGGCGCGTCGCGGTCGCGACGTTCCAGAACGAGGGCGGTTTGCGGCGCGTGGGCGGCTCGGACTTCTCCCAGACCTCGAACTCCGGCCTCGCGCAGGTCGGGACCGCGTCGGTGGGGCGCTACGGCTCGATCGTTTCGGGCTCGCTCGAGCAGTCGAACGTGTCGATCGCGGACGAGTTCACCAAGATGATCTCGGCGCAGAACGCCTATCAGGCGAACTCGAAGAGCATCACGACGGCGTCCGAGGACATGCAGACCGTCATCAACCTGATCCGCTAGGCACTCGAACGACGTATCGCGCCACGGAGGGCGCGGGGGGCGGAAAGTAGGGGATCGCACGGAGGTGGTCCCCTTTTTCGTGCCCTCGGTCGCTTCGTTTGGTAGACTAAAGGCGATGATCGCTTTGCGCCGCCTCAACAACGAGCCCATCATGGTCAACCCCGACCTGATCGAGTCGCTCGAGGCCACCCCGGACACGGTAGTCACCCTGACGTCGGGCAACAAGCTGCTCGTGCGCGACTCCATGGACGAGGTGCGCGAGAAGATCATCGAGTTCAAGCGGCGGATCCACGGGCCGGCCGGAGCGCCCGAGGGCAACTAGGCGCGGGCGGGTCTCAAGAGCGGGCATCGCGACGCCGATAGTCTCCTGAGAACCCTCCCGACACCGGTCCCCGTTCGAAAGGCCGTACCTTGGATTTCGCGACGATACTCGGGCTCGTGATCGCGCTGGCGGCCCTCGCGCTGTCCGCGTGGATCGGAAACGTCGACGCCCGCATCATCTTCGCGCGCTACGAAGCGTTCATTCTGGTGTTCTTCGGGACGGTCGGGGCCACGATGGTGTCGTTCCCGCTGCGAACGTTCTGGGGCGGGCTCACGCGCGGGCTCAAGACGGCGTTCGTCGAGCCTGTCTATCACGAGCGCGAGGTCATTGCGACGCTCGTCTCGTTCGCCGAAAAGGCACGCCGCGAAGGATTGCTCGCACTCGAGAACGAGGCCGCGGCGCTCGAGGACGAGTTCATGCGCAAGGGGATCCAGCTCGTCATCGACGGCCGCGACACCGACATCATCCGCAAGATTTTGGAGACTGAGGTCGCCTTCGTCCAGGAGCGCAACGCCAAGGCCGAAGGCGTCTTCATGACGATGGGGGGCTTCTCGCCGACGCTCGGCATCATCGGCACCGTGCTCGGGCTCATCGCGATGCTCAAGGCGCTCGGCTCGCTCTCGGGCAACGGCAACATCGCCGGCCAGCTCGGCGTCGCGACCGCGCAGGCGTTCGTCGCGACGTTCTTCGGCATTGCGCTGGCGAACTTGGTGTGGATCCCGCTCGCGACGAAGATCCGCGAGCGCGCGGGGCAAGAGCTGCTGCTGCGCGAGATCATGATCGAAGGCATCCTGTCGATCCAGGCCGGCGACAACCCGCGCCTGCTCGAAGAGAAGCTGCACGCGTTCCTCGATCCGAACGACCGCGAAACCGACATCGAAGCGGGCGGCGCCGTCGGCGAGCCCGAGCTGGCGGGCGTTTAGGGCGTGGCGGTGACCGGCGATCTGCGCTCGCGCATCAAGCGCAACTCGGGGCGCGATCCGATGGAAAGCGCCGGCATGATGCGTTGGTTGCTCACCTACGCCGACATGATCACGCTGCTGCTCGCGCTGTTCATCATTCTGTTCGCGATCTCGAACATCTCGTCGGTGAAGTTCGAGCGCCTCGTCAAGGCCGTCTCCGGTGGCTTCAACAGCACCGACGCGATCAACAACCCGCCCAACGGGGGCGTGGTCGGCGGCCTGCACGGCCGCACCGATCAGGCCAACCTCGCATCGATCAAGGCGCAGCTCGACAAGTACATCGCGCGCCAGAATTTGCAATCGAAAGTTCAGACACGGATCGACAAGCAAGGCCTGGTGATCACGCTGCTCAGCGATAAGGCGTACTACGACTCGGGCTCCGCCGATCTGCGCCCTGAAACGAAGCAGCTGCTCGATGTCGTCGCGGCGCAGCTTCGCCACGTCGGCAACGACGTGCGCGTCGAGGGCAGCACCGACAACGTCCCGATCGCGACCGCCGCGTATCCCACCAACTGGGAGCTGTCGGCGGCGCGCTCGACCGGCGTGACGCGCTACCTCGTCGAGCACGCGAAGATCATCCCGACGCGCATCTCGTTCGCCGGCTACGGCGAGTACCGCCCGAAATTCGCCAACGACAGCGACGCGCACCGCCAGCAGAACCGCCGCGTCGACGTCGTGATCCTCAACGGCAGCACACCGCAAGCCCTACCGCAGAATCCGGAGACCGAATAAACGATGTCGATGCTGTCGCAGGCGGAGATCGATGCCCTGGTCAATCAGCTTGCCGCTCCGGAGCCGGGCGCGCTGCCCGAGATGCGCAAGGTCAAGACATTCGACTTCCGGTTCAACAAGCGGCTCGACAAGTTCAGCACCAACCAATTGCAGACGCTGCGCACGCTGCACGACAACTTCACCCGGCTGCTGAACAACTCGCTGTCAGTCTACCTCCGCACCCGCGTCGAGGCAACGGTCGTCTCGATCGACCAGATCACGTACGGCGACTTCATCAGCTCGATCGGGATCCCGTCGATCCTCTCGATCTTCTCGATGGACCCGCTGCCCGGCTCGGGGATGGTGCAGGTCGACCTCAACCTCGTGTTCTCGGTGATCGACCGGCTGCTCGGCGGTCCGGGCTGGTATCCGCAGAAGCTCCGCGACCTCACCGACATCGAGCGCACGCTGATGCAGCGCTTCATGGCGCGCATGCTCAACAGCTACCGCGAGTCGTGGAACTACCTGTTGACGCTCTCGCTCAAGATCGAGGCGCTCGACTCGAATCCGCAGTTCATCCCGCGCATCATCCCGCTCGACCAGATCGTCGCGTTCGTCACCTGCGAGCTCAAGGTGGGCGACATGTCCGGGGTCATGAATTTCTGCCTGCCGTATCAAGTGCTGCAGCAGGTCGGCACCCAGCTGTCGGACTTCCAGTGGTCGCCCAGCATCGCGGCGGGTCGCGGGATGACCGAGCAAGACATCGCCATGCTGGCGCGCAACGTGGAGCGTGCGCCGGTCGACGTGCGCGTCGAGCTGGGCAAGACCGTCGTGTCGCTGCGCGACCTGATCGCGCTGCAGCCGGGCGATCTGCTGATGTTCGACAAGTCCGTGACGGAGCCGCTCACTGCGACGGTGAACGACCGCGAGAAGTTCAAGGTCTTCCCCGGCGTCAACCGCGACAAGCTCGCGGTGCGCGTGAGCCAGATCGTCGAAGACGAGGAGTAAGGGTGCCCGACACATTGCAGACACTGGCCGACGGGATGTTCGCCTCCGCCGCCTCCGTGCTCGGAGCGCTGGCGGGCCGGACCGTCTCCGCGGGCGCGTCCTCGCGCACGGCCAGCGATGCATCGATTCGCATCGAACCCGACGTCGTCGCCACCGTCACGCGCATCCCGTCGGCCGACGTCGCGTTCGCCGCGCGCTATCGCAAGCGCGATCTCGGCCGCGTCGTCGAGATGATGCTGGGCGCTCCCGGCGACGGCGGCGACCTCGACCCGATGCAGCTGTCGATTGT
>JALZBE010000131.1 GCA_030947665.1 Vulcanimicrobiota bacterium
ATGTTGGTGTTGAAGCCGTCGATGATCGAACTACCGTTGCCGAGCTTCGAGTAGTTGATGTAGCTATTGGTGTACGTGAACGAGAACCGCGCGGCGAGACCGTTGCGCGAGAAGTCGCCCTTGTCGATCTCGAGCTCGACGCCTTGCGACGTCTGCTTACCCACGTTGAGCCCCGACACGAAGTTGGTCTTCTGGTCGAGGAAGAACTGCTGAATCTGGTCCTGCGTTTTGCGCAGGAACGGCGTCAGCTTGATCGACGTGTCACCCTTGAACTGGTGCTCGTACGAGAAGTCGTAGTTATTCGAGACTTCCGGCCGAACGTGGTGGCCCGGCGTGGTCTCGAGCCCGAAGCCGCCGAAGCGCGCCAAACGCGCGGTATCGTTGGACTGCAGGAAGTTGTACTGTTCGAACGCGCTGTTCGGGGCTTGGCCGTAACGGCCGTAGCTGGCCCGCAGTACGGTCCTCGGATCCACCGTATACGTGAAGCCGAGACGCGGCTGGGTCACGGAGTACGTCAGGATCTGGCCGGCACCCGGGTTGAAGAGCGGCGCCGTCGGGTGCAGCAGGTTGTACGCGTTGTAGTACAGGGTGCGCGCGTTCGAGTCGAACGTGTTCGAGCCGTCGAATTCGAAACGATCGTAACGCAGCCCGAGGTTGACGTTCAACCGATCGGTCGGCTTCCATTGGTCCGTGATCGAGAAGGACGTGAACTTCGGCGTCACCTGATTGTAGGTCGCCGAATACCCGTTCGCAACGAGAGCGTATTGGCACGGGCCACCGCCGCAGATCCCGAAGGTGTTCGCGGGAGTGACCGTGTTGTTATACGCCTGCTTGAGGGTGAAGGTCTTCGTGCCCGCACCGCAACCGACAACGGCTGTTGCCGTGGCGGAATAGCAGACGCCGCTAAACGGATTGGTGGAATCGACGAGTAACCCGGCAGTGCCCGTCTGACCGATCCCGGAATTGTTCATTCGCAGCACGCGTGAGGTCGTGTACGATCCCTGCAGCGAGAGCAGGTGCTGCGAGTTGAGCTGATCCGAGAAGTTTACGCTGACGCCCTTGGTGTGTGCCGACAGCTCGTAGTCCGAGGGCACGTATCCGAGGTAATTCTGCTGCGTCGACTGCGGACCGGTTTGCAGCCACGCGGAGTAATACGTGTAGCCATAGACACGCAGAAACGCACTTGTGCCGAAGTTGCGCTGATATTGGGCCTTGACGATCGACTGCTCGTTGGTGAACGCATCGCGACGGTTCGGCTCGATCAGCGATCCCGGCGGATTTGTCGCGCCGCCGAAGTTGGCCGGGCGGCCGAACGGCGACTGCGGGAAGAAATACGGAACCGCGCCACCGCCGGTGTATCCCGGCGGGAGTAGCGTACCCTTGGGCTGACCGACGAACGTATAACCGTCGATGTAATTCGGGGTGATACCGATCGCGTTCAGGAAGTTGAGCCCGCCCTGATCGTTCGTCGAGTTGTATCCCGGGTTGTCGATGAAGTTGTTGTCGAACAGCACCTGGACGTCGTCTTTGCCGTCCTTGCGCGGAATCCCAAAATGGAAATTCGCGACCGTGTCGCGGTCACGAACCCCGGCGAGGGCGTTGACCTGGTAGGGACCCAACACGTAGGCCGGCGTCGTGCCGCCGTTCGTGTAGTCCGCACCGCCCTGGTTGAAGCACGACGAGGCGACAGCCTGCGTTATTCCGCCGCCGCACGGCGCTAGGGGCGCGCCCCAGTTTTGCTGGAGACTCGCTCCATTGTATTGGTCGTAGTAGCGATAGCTCTGGTTGTACGCACCCGCACCCAAATAGTACGAGAAGGTGCGGGCCGGATTCGCGCCGCCTGCTTCAAACGCGACTTTGTTGTAGAAGATCGGCGTCCCGATCGCGAGATCGAGATTGCGCGAGGCCGGTGCGGTGCCGGTGCGGATGACCTGGTTGATGTAACCCGAGATGCCTTCGGCCTCGGAGTTGGCCGGGGTTGCACCGGTGTAGACCTGCAGCTCCTGCTGACCGAGCGACGACAGCGATCCCGACGGATAATTGTCGAATGCGCGGTTGACGGGGACGCCGTCCAGCTCGTAGCCGATCTGGTCGTAGTCGCCGCCGCGGATGCTGAGCGACGCGCCGGCGCCGATGTAGCCGGCCTGGTTCGGGGCCACGAACACGCCGGGCACCGTCGAGATGGCGGACCAGGCGCTGTTGAGGTTACCGCCGCCGCCGACCTGGGAGGCCTTGTCCTGCGTCACGGCGTTGATCGAGTAGACGTCGGCCGTCGTACCCGGTTTCACGAGCGCACCCGCGGCGCGTGACGTCACCGTACCGATGACCTTGAGCTTCGTCGGCTGCGTGAGGTTGACGTTGACCGTCTGGTCCGACTGAACCGTCACGCCGCTCGTCGACGACGCATCGCGCGTCGAGGTCTCCGCGACGGAGACCGTGTACGTGTCCGGATTGAGCGAGATGAACGAGAATTTGCCATCCGCCCCGGTCGTCGTGACGGCCGATTGCGATGCGCTCGTCGCCGTGACACGCGCGCCGCTGACAGGTTGGTTTGACGACGGATCGACGACGGAACCGTTGATGACACCGGTTGTGCCTGCCAGAACGCTTGTCGTTCCCTGGAGCACGAACGCGATGAGCAACAGAACCGCGACGATACCTCGCCTTACCGAATAAGGTATAGCCACGGACACTCTTCCTTTCGAAGGGTGATTGTGGGAAGTCCGCCGTTTCGGCGGCACAAGGCCGGCAGAATCCAGGCAGACCGGTGACTCTTCTGAGAGCCCGCACCGGCTTCCCCTTTTTTAGAGGGTTGCGCTCAGCCTAGGGCGCGCTCGACGACGACAACGCTATGGCCGTCGTGCTTATCGAGGAAAGCGAGCCCCTCGTCCATCCAACCGTCGAGGCCGGCGCTCAAGTGGCGGGCCACCTCCCGCACGACGTGCCGGCGGCTTCGCAGCCACTGCAGCTCCGCGCGCGTGGTCGCGAGCCAGATCGCTTCCTCGCACTCCTCGCACTGGTAGCCGAACCGCATCGGTTGTCCCGCGGCCTAAGCGGGGACGGGCTTGAGCCGTTCGGCGAGCAGCCGCGGGATGTCCGAGGGCCGGTCCGCCACCGGGACGCCGGCGTCGCCGAACGCCTTGACCTTGGACTCGGGCGTTCCGGTGTTGCCCGAGATGATCGCGCCCGCGTGGCCGAGCCGCTTGCCTTTGGGAGCGGAGCGGCCGCCGATGAACGCGACGACGGGCTTGTCGGCGATGTGCTCCTCGATGAACGCGGCGGCGTCTTCTTCGTCCGAGCCGCCGATCTCGCCGGCGACGACCAGCGCTGCCGTCTCCGGGTCGTTGGCGAACGCGCGCAGGCAATCGACGAACGTCGTCCCGATGATGGGATCGCCGCCGATGCCGACGCAGGTCGACTGGCCGAAGCCCGCCCGCGTGAGGCCGTCGACGATCTCGTACGTGAGCGTTCCCGAGCGCGAGATCATCCCGACGTTGCCTTCTTTGAAGATGTGACCAGGCATGATGCCGACCAGCGACTTGCCCGGCGAGATGAGGCCGGGGCAGTTGCCGCCGATGATGCGCATCCCCGGCGTCGTCGCGGCGACGCGCAGCATGTCGTGCGCGGGGATCCCTTCGGTGATGCACACGGCGAGCGCGATGCCCGCGTCATGCGCCTCCCACAGCGCGTCGGCGCCCGCGAACGGCGGCACGAAGATGATCGTGTGCGTCGCGCCGGTCGCTTCGACCGCGTCCTTGACGGTGTCGAACACGGGCTGACCGCTCTCGATCGCCGTGCCGCCCTTGCCGGGCGTGACGCCGCCGACGATGTTCGTGCCGTACGCGAGCATTCGCTGCGTATGAAACGCGCCTTCGCGCCCGGTGATGCCTTGCACGATGACCTTGGAGTTCTTGTCCAGATAGATCGCCATGTTATTTGTCTCCGGCGGCGAGCGCGACCGCGCGCGCGGCGCCTTCGTCCATCGTCTCGACGGGCACGAAACCCGCGTCGGCCAGAATTGCGAGACCTTCTTTCGCGTTCGTGCCCGTGAGCCGCACGACCAGCGGCACCTTGCGCACGTCGTCGCCGCTCAGCGCCTCGACGATCCCCTTCGCCACCTGGTCGCCGCGCGTGATCCCGCCGAAGATGTTGATGAACATCGCCTTGACGCGCGGGTCGGACGTCACGAGCTTGTACGACTTCTTCACGAGCTCAGCTTGCGCGCCGCCGCCGATGTCGAGGAAATTCGCCGCGCCTCCCCCGGCGTTCTTGACCGCATCCATCGTGCCCATGCCGAGCCCGGCGCCGTTCGCGATCGTCCCGACCGTTTTCGGCGCCAGCCCGGGCTCGTCTTCAAAGCGCGCGTAGTTCGACATGCCGAGTCCGATGGCCACCGCCGCCGCCTGGTCGTCGTCGGCGGGCGACTCCGAGTTCCATTTTGCGACGTCCGGATGCTTGTAGAGCCCGTTGTCGTCGAGGTCCACCTTCGCGTCGCTCGCGATCACGCGGCCGTCCTTGGTGAGCACGAGCGGGTTGATCTCAACGAGGTTCGCGCCGTAGTCCATGAACAGCGTGTAGAGCGCGCCGAGCACCGCCGGGAACGCTTTGCGGAATCCCTCGGGCAGCTGCGCGTCGAAGGCCAGCCGGCGGCCGATGAACGCCGAGTAGCCGCGCGCGGGATCGATCCAATACTTCTTGATCGCGTCAGGATCGCGCTCGGCGACCTCCTCGACGTCCATGCCGCCTTGCGCCGTGACGAGCACGACCGGCTGCTTCGCCGCGCGGTCGATCGCGATCGACACGTAGGCCTCGCTCGCGATGTCGACTTTCTCCTCGACCAGCAGCGACTTCACTTCCTCGCCGTCGGGGTTCTGGACCGACTTGAGGATCTTGCCGATCAATTCTTTCGCGAGCGTCTCGCCCTGCAGCGCGTCGTCGGCGAACTTGATGCCGCCGGCCTTGCCGCGGCCGCCCATCATCACCTGGCTCTTGAGCACCCACGAGCCGGGGTGCGCGGCGACGAAATCCTTCACCGCACCGGCGGTCGTCGCGTAGACGCCGCTCGGGGTCGGAATCCCGACGCGCCGGAACAGGTCCTTGCCCTGGTATTCCATCAACTTCATGGCGCGCCGAGCGTTCCGCGCGGCGCGGGAGCGCCCCTGGACGACATTGGTCGCAGGATTGCAGAGGCGGCGCCTGCGGCGCTTTCGGAGGCGGCGCCTGCGGCGCTTTCGGAGGCGGCGCCTGCGGCGCTTTCGGAGGCGGCGCCTGCGGCGCTTTCGGAGGCGGCGCGGGGCGAGCGCGGCGAAATGGACCTACGGAGGAACCATCACGTGCGCAGCCTACTTGCTTTTGCCGTCGCGGCCGCGCTGGCGGCCCCGCTCGCGGCGTCCGCCGCGGACCCGCCCGTGGCGGTGAGCGCAAAGCCGTTGCGGCAGCTAGTGTACGACGTCACGTACAGCGCGCGCACGACCCACGAGGTGAAGTCCTCGGGCTTCAACGGCGGCTACGGCGGCGGGAGCGGCACGCCCGCCGACAGTGGCAACGGCGTCGGCGCCGGTTCGGGTGCCGTGAGCCAGTACATGAACGGTGACGACCACGGCAAGCTCGCGATCGACGTGATCGCCGCTACGCTCGACGGGGGACTGGTGGTCGACGCGTCGTTCACGGGCTCGGTGAACGTCCAGCCGAAGACGCGCGTCGCCATCTTCAAGGACGGCCGCATGTCGGTCGATCCGGCGCACCCGCTCGCGCCCGAAACGGCGCGCGTGCTGCCGCTGATCGCGCGCGGCTTCATCGCCGACCGAGACGTCGCGGCGGGCTCCTCGTGGAGCACCCCGGCGGCCGCCCCCGCCAAAGGTTCCACCACATACCGCGTGCAGAGTAGCGACGGCCATCTCGCGCGCATCGCGATTGAGGGCGTGTGGTCGATGCCTGGTGCGACCGGCTTCGATGAATCCGATCAGGGCACGACGACGTACGCGACCGACATCGTGTCGCCGGTGTCGTACGACCTCACCGCGCGCATCCACCGCCAGCTCGGGGTCGACCAGTCGATGACGACGAGCGCGCACCTGACCGCGACGCTGGTCAGCGACACGATGGCGAAAAAATAGAGCAGCCCGCGATCGTCCTGTTCGACGGCGTCTGCAACCTGTGCAACGGCGCGGTGCGCTTCGTCGCGGCGAACGATCCGGAGCGCCGGTTCGCATTCTTGTCCCTGCAGTCGCCGCGCGCACGCGAACTGCTCGGTCCTTCGACAAGCTCAGGACAGGCTGCCGCTGGCGCGAACGAGCCCGACAGCATCGTGCTGCTCGCCGGCGGCCGCCGCTACGAGCGCAGCGACGCCGCGCTGCACATCGCGCTCGGACTGCGCGCGCCGTGGCCGCTGGCCTTCATCGCGATCCTGGTCCCACGCCGCACGCGCGACGCCGTCTATGGCTGGATCGCGCGCAACCGCTACCGCTGGTTCGGGCGCACGGACACGTGCGCGCTGCCGCCGCCCGGCCTGCGCGAGCGCTTCCTGCCCGAAGACGCGCACCAACCGGCGCCGTGATCGCGCCGTGGCTGGCTCGATGGATTGGCGCGACGCGCTGTTCTTGCATTGGCCGGTCGACGCCGGCGCGCTGCGCGCGCTGATCCCGCGCGATCTCGAGCTCGACGTGATGGACGGTAGTGCCTGGGCCGGCATCGTCGCGTTCAGGATCGCGAGCGCGCGGGCGCGCGGCGTCCCCGCCCGCTTGGGACTGCGCAGCTTCGGTGAGGTCAACGTGCGCACGTACGTGACGGGCGGCGGCACGCCGGGCGTGTGGTTCCTGAGCCTCGACGCCGCAAGTGCCGTCACCGTGCGCGCGGGGCGCAGACCGCGTTGTAGGAACCGCCGAGCGCCGCCGACAACTCCGCCGCAGGAGGCGCCGCATGCACGCTCG
>JALZBE010000577.1 GCA_030947665.1 Vulcanimicrobiota bacterium
GGAGGCGAAAGCGTCCGCATCGGCGTCCAGCACTCGCCCGGCCGCCAGCAGGTTGTGGTGCGTTGCACTGAACAGCGTGTCGAGCGCGATTCCGTACGCGCCGTCGCCGCGCAGACGCTTCCAGACGTTCGGCTGTCCCGGTCCCGAATGCAGCTCGACCGGCCACGCGCCCAGCGCGACCGCATCGGCGCCGACCCGCGCCTCGAGCACATCCGCACCTCGCAGCGCCGCGCGCGCCAGCACGTGGCGGGACTCGCGCGTGCCGATGGAGGGCCCCGTCGCGATCAGGTACGCGCCCCGGTGGCCGGGCAGCGCGCGGATCGCCTCGACGTACGACCACGCCTGCTCGCGCGCACGCCGTTCGGCAGCCGACGTCGAGCGCGCGTCGCGCGCATCGTACGTTTCGTCGGCGAGGAACGCGATGATCTCGCCGCTGTGCGGCAGCCGCGCGACCAAACCGTGCTCCTTGGTCATGTTGTCGGCGCCGCGCGATTTCGCATCGCGCACCGCGCGGGCCCACTCCCCGCGCGACACGTCGGCGGCGCGCGGGATGCCGCCGATCCGCATCGCGAGGGTGCCGTTCTGCACGCGGCCTTGCGCGTCGCCGTAGCGCGTCGCCGCGCCGGCCTGGTGCGCGAGGTCCGCTTCGCCGCTGGCGTCGACGAACGCCGCCGCGTCGAGGCAGAACGTGCCGTCGTGGTCGAGTGCGTTCGCGCTGCGCACGCAACCGGGATCGCTCTCGACCGCGGCCAGCCGCGCATGGAGGATCACGTCGACGCCGGCCGCGGCGCAGAGGCGGTCGAGCGCGATCTTCACCGCTTCGGGCTCGATGAGCGCGATGACGACGTTCGTGCTGCCCGTGCGCATCGGCCCGCTCATCCCGCCCAACGCCTCGAGCGCCGCGAGCACCTCCGCACCGACGCCGCCGACGGCGCGCTGCGGCGGATCGGCTTGCGTCCAGAACCCGCAGTACGTCAGCACGCCGCTGCGCGTCGCGGCGCCACCAAGAAACGGCGCCTGCTCGAGCAGCGCGACGCGCGCGCCGGTGCGCACCGCCCCGATCGCCGCGCCCACGCCGGCGGCGCCGCCGCCGCAAACCACGACGTCGTAGCGATCCCGGCGCTGAACTCGGCTCATTAGGTACGAGTTGCGTCGCCGACGCCGCGAGCCCCGTGCGCTTGCGTAACGGCTCGGTGAAGCTTTTAGATCGGGTAGATCAGCGAGTTCGGGATCAACTCGCTGTCGAAATCGGTGGCGTCTGCACTTTCGGACCGTAGTCCATCTTCACGACTTTGATGCTGTCGAGCAGCGGTCACAAGACGCGCAGCCGGGCCTTGGCCTTTGTTAGGGGACTTTTTCCATTGAAGCATCGGTCGACCAATATGGCGGATCCGCTTCTCAAGTCTGTCGCGTACAGTTACGCTGTTAGCTTACGAATCTCGGGCAAATTTTCGACTCGTTTTCGACCAAGACTTGTTATTTTGATTTTACGAGCGGCCTTGTGAACCGCCTCATGAGGCCTACACTCTGTGTTGCTTGTTCATTCGAGCATACTCCTCAGTGTCAATACCCCCAGTTTTTATAGCAAATTAACTAGCGTCGTCCCCCGCTACTGTTACAGTTATACAACGTGACACCACAAACTGACGGGCTGTAACGGCATTGAAGAGGATGGGGCTGCCTAGTTGCACCTCAGCAGCCAGGCTCGTAGTCCTTCGGCCTCGCCGTTTCGTTTTCAGAGCAGTTGACGGAGTTTCTCCGACGGGAGGGCCGCTGCTTTAAGTAGCCCGGATAGCGTTCCGCGTGGAATGATCTGAGAGCCGCCGTGGTCAGCGACGGTGATCGAGACCCCGTCCTTTTCCAGTCGAACGTGCGAGCCGCGCTGGCGCATTTCTGTCCATCCCGCTCTGCGGAGCGCGCGTCGAAGCTGCCCGGCGGTTATGGCCGGAAGCTTCTCACTCAACCTCCGCTAGGCCGCCGGCTCGATGGCGACGCGCTCGATGAGCATCAGCACGTCGGCATCCGGCTCGGGAATCGGGAGGCCGCGCTCGCGCAACACCTCGAGTTCGAGTCCGATCGCTTCTTTCGCCATCTCGATCGCGTGCTCGCGATTCGTTCCAAACGTGAAGATCGACGGAAAGGCTGGGATGATGCAGCGTAGCGTGCCCTCGTCCGGTTCCAGGATGACGCGATAGGCTTGGGAATCCGCCATGATAGGGTTTTCGCCGCGTGGCTTAGCCCTCCCTCAGGGCGTTCGGTCTCGGCAGCCGGGAACTCATTTGCCCGGACCCAGCTGCCGCTAAGATCGACGTAGCATTTGTGCGTCAACGCCTCGTCAGTGATTCACCACGTTGTAGCTGCTGAAAACCCGCTTGGCTCTCTAGCTGTAAGCTCGTGCCGCAAAATCGACGGATCGGTCGGCGAGACGAACGGTGACGGTCGGAGCCCACATCTTACGGCTCAAATCAATCAGATCGGGTAGATGAGCGAGTTCGGGATGAGCTCGCTGTCGAAGACGCAGAGCTTCTCGCGGAACCGGAGCGCGCCGGCGTCGTCGATGATGTGGTC
>JALZBE010000578.1 GCA_030947665.1 Vulcanimicrobiota bacterium
CCTCCGTCTACGTCGGCGGCCCGCTGCCGACCGGACCCACTCCCGTCGCCTCGTCCTACGGCGCCGTCTCGACGACGGCCCCCGACGGCTCGTTCACGGCGACCGGAATCCAGGGCGTGAACACCGGCGAGAACTACGACCCGGCGCACTTCGGATGGACCGCGACGTGGATCGTCGTGTGGCCGAAAGACCCGGCGCTGCCGGTCTACCACGCCACCCGTATCTTCGCGAACACCGCGGGCGCGAACGCGCTCGGCACGATCACGCTGGTCCGCATGAGCGCGAACGACCTCGCGGCGCTGGCGGCGATGAACAGCTACCGCGCGGCGCAAGGCTCGCCGCCGCTCGCGCTGGACGAGACGCTGGTCGAAGCGGCGCGATACTGGGGCGCGTACACCGTCCGGTACCCCGGCACCGGCCACTCGTGCGTTGCGGGAATCGACCCGCCCGACTGCATCAACGCGCAGGGTTACGAGAGCGCCCGCGGCGAGAGAGGCGCGGGCGAAAATCTGGCGGGGGCTTCCACGACCGCGCAGGACGGCGGCCTACTTGAAGCGGGGTGGGCAGGCGCGCTCGCGGCCTACGAGTCGGAAGCCGCGCAGTGCCCTCAACCGGCGCAATATACGACGTGCGCTGCGTACCAGCAGACGCTGTTCGCGTCCGGTCAGCCGGACTTCGTCGGGCATTGGATCAACCTTGTGAACCCGTCGCTGACGTGGACCGGACTCGCACTCGTTTCCGACACGCGGCCGGGAAGCTCGCCTGGCGACTTGATCGCCGACAACGAGTTCGGCTCGCTGCTCTGACGACGTCAGCGTGATCGTCTCCAACATCGGGCCGACTCAGGCGGGGCTAACGACGTCCGTGCGCCGCCTGTCGTCGGGCCTTCGCGTCTCGTCCGCAGCGGACGATCCAAGCGGTCTGGCAATAGCTACGGACCTACAAACGCAGTCGCAAGGACTCGACCAGGGGCGGCGCAACGTCGCCGACGCGACGAACGCGCTGGCGGTCGCGGACAGCGCGCTCTCGACCGTCACGGACATCCTCCAGCGGATGAGGACGCTTACCGTGCAAGGCCGCTCTGATCTGCTCTCGGCGAACGACCGCGCAAACGTCAACGCGGAGTTGCGAACCCTCGCGCGCGCGACCGACGCAACGACGCAAAGCGCTAGCTTCAACGGCGTTGCGCTGTTCGGCGACCGGACGCCGCCGGGGCGCGTCGTTACGGTCGAGCACGACGACTCGCTCGCCAGCGGCAAACCGCTGGTTGACGAGGGTTCGCTCTACGTCGACACGGCGAACGGGGCGAACCTCGATTTCACCGTCGGCATAACGGCGTACGACCCCGTGTCGCGAGCGGTCACGGTCCGGTTCGACGCGTCGAGCCTCGACCCGGCGCAGACGTTCGACAACACCTTCCCGCAGTCGCGCACGCTCCCGACCGCGCAACCGTCCTCGACCTGGTGGATCGACGACGCGGGATTCGCAAACCGGCTCATCACGCTCACGATCAACCAGGTATCCGCCGCCGACGTCGGCGCGACGTTTCAGGTCGCCACGGCGGCCGCGACATCGACAGCGCGCGACCTTGCCGTAGCGACCGGCGACGCGGAAGGGCGGACGGCGAGCGTCTCCGTCGAGGCGATCTCGTCGTCAATCCTCGGAATCGCAGGCGCCGCGATCTCTACCGACGACACCGCGAACGCGCGGATCGAAACCACTTTGGACGCCGCGATCGCGCGGGTCGGCGCGGCGCGCGCCATCCTCGGGGCGCAGAGCGTCTCGCTCGGCGAAGAGTCGGCAAACGCCGGCACCGCGTCGCTCAACCTCGCCGCGTCACAGTCCGCGATCTCGGACCTCGACGTCGGCGCGGAATCGACGAACTACGCCAAACTCCAAACCCTTGCGACGATCCAAACCAGCCTACAAGCCTCCGTTCGTCAACGGGATTTCGCGCTGACCGGTACGCTCATCAACGCGCTTCGCTGACACGTGCATCGCCCGGCGGCGCCAGCCTCGCGAACACGCCGCGGTCACATTGGACGCGGGGCGTTACGTCCGTCCGGATGGAAATGCGCGATGAGGTCCGCCTCAAAAGCCGATGGCTTGATCAAGCGATGCGCCTCCGCAATCTCCCAAGCGTTCGATCCCGTGGATACATCTAGGATGGTTCCGTCCGTGAAGAAGAAACGGACGTACTCCCAATGGTGAACTTGGCTCTGGGCCCGCTTCGGCCGCGGGCCAGCCGCATATTCAACCCGCTCGACCGTTCGCCCGACGACGCTTTTGAACGCCCGATCAGACTCCGAGTTCGGCGGCTTCTGACCACCCGTATTCCGTAGCATGAAACCGGCCTTCGCGGAGCAGTTCCCCGGCGCCCTCGATCTCTACACGTTCATGTCCAAACGCTGGTGCGCGAGGACGATTCCACAAGACGCGCGTTCGCGTTCTGCACAATCGAGCGCGTCCTATCCGGTATAACCCGTTCATCACCGGCGCTGGTCGGTGACATGTCCGTAACACGTCGGATCGGATGGCGCCGCGGTGAGCTTCTGCCCGGCGGTAAGC
>JALZBE010000579.1 GCA_030947665.1 Vulcanimicrobiota bacterium
ATGGAAAAGAACGCTCGCGACACGGCCGCGTTCACCGCGTCGAGCGACACGCCGTCGTACAAGATCGCGATCGCTTCGCCCAGGTTGTTGTGCACGATCGCGTAGTGGTTGACGTAGGGCCGGCCCAGGACCGGGCTGATCCCGTCGAATTCCTGACCGGCGTCGAACGCCGCGCGCGGCGGGCCCGTGAGCTCGCCGCCGACGGCGCGCTTGTCGTTCTCCATGAGCGTCGACGCGATCGCGACCGGTTTGCCTTTGACGATCTGATAGACGGCGGCGTCCGCGCCCGTGACCTGCTTGACGTGGTCGACCAGAGCGTTGTCGCCGTTGGCGATCGCCTCGCCGAAGGCGAGCTTGCCGAGGCGCGTGACGCTGATCTCGCCGCTCGCCGACGCGAAGCCGCGCATCACGTCGGCCGCGGTGGCGACCCGGGCGCGCATCTCCGTCTCGACCGTCTGCGCGACGTCCGCCCGCACGACGTACAGCAGCACCCCGGCGAATGCCAAAAACACGGCGGCGGTCACCACCAGGATCTGCACGGCACGCGAACGGTGCCACCAATCGAAGGCGCCCATCGGTATCCCTCTCGAGGCTACACCCCCAAGCTTCATCGGCGCGAAGGAAGCGGCGCTTGACCTGGGGGCGAGTCCGCGGGCGTTGGGCCGGGTAGAAACCTCCCCGTGATCTCGTTCGGCTATCCGCCCATGGAGATGCGCGCCGTCTCCGACGTGCCCGAGGGCGAGCAGTGGCAGTACGAGCCCAAATGGGACGGCTTCCGCTGCCTGGCGTTCCGCGACGCCGCGGACGTGGCGCTCCAATCGAAGGCGGGGCAGCCGCTGGGCCGATATTTTCCCGAGATCGTCGAGGCGCTCGCGCGCCTGAAGGCGCAGCGCTTCGTCCTCGACGGCGAGCTCGTAGTCCCCGTGGACGGCGCGTTCTCGTTCGACTCGCTGCAGCAGCGCATCCACCCGGCGGCGTCGCGCGTCACGATGCTCTCGAAGACGACGCCGGCCTGGTATCTGGTCTTCGACCTGCTCTCCGAGGACGGTCACGATCTGGTGGAGCTGCCGCTGTCGGAGCGGCGCGCGCGCCTGGAGACGTTCGCCAGCGCGTTCGACGGCACCACGCTGCGCCTGTCGCCCGCGACGCGTGACCGCAGCGTCGTCGACGATTGGTTCGCGCGCGTCGGCGGCGCGCTCGACGGCGTGATCGCGAAGCGCGCCGACGCCGCATACGCCAGCGGCACGCGCGACGCCGCGGTCAAAGTGAAGCGCGTGCGCACCGCGGACTGCGTGATCGGCGGGTTCCGCTACGCAAAGGGCTCGACGACGCAGGTCGGCTCGCTGCTGCTCGGGCTCTACGACGACGACGGGCTGCTGGACTACATCGGCTTCTGCAGCGCGTTCTCCGCGGACGAAAAGAAAGCGCTCGTCGAACGCTTACAGCCGCACGTCGGCGAGCCCGGCTTCACCGGCGGCGCGCCCGACACCGCGCCAAGCCGTTGGGACCGCGACCCCGGCCGCGACAAAAGCTATGTCAAACTGAAGCACGACCTGGTGCTGGAAGTCGCGTTCGATCTGGTGACGTCGGGCCGCATCCGCCACGGAACGAAGCCGGTGCGCTGGCGCATGGACAAAGCGCCGCGCCAATGCACGTCCGAGCAGCTCGCGACGCCCGGCCGAGCGCTCGCGCTGCTGGACTGAGCCCCGTTAGGCGGCGAGCGGGCGGACGGTGATCGTGGTCAGCTCGAATGCGAGATCGATTTCGATCTGGCAATCGAGGCAGCGGATGCGAAGCCCGAGCGTCGCTACGCCGGGCTCGTCGTGCTGGTGGCCGCAGTCGGGGCAAACGTAACGCGTCTCCATGGGCCGACAGTACGAGCGCTGAGTGTCCACTGGGTGGCATTCCCACCGCAGCCTGCCCCGCTAGGGACGGGCAGCCGGGGCGCCGATACCTGATGGGAATGCCGGTTGAGCGTCGTTTCGAGCGCGTTCTCGAGATCACGCGGGACATCTTACGCCTCCGCGAGCTCGATCTCGCCCTGGAGTCGATCGCGCGCGGGGTCAGCGACCTCTTCGGCTTCAAATATGTGACGATCGTGCTCGCCGACGGCAACCAGACGGGCGAGATGACCCGCCGGGTGATGATCGGCTATGACGAGACGGCGATCGGCGAACGCAAGAACGAGCGCGTGTCCAAGGCCGAGATCCTCGCGGTGCTCTCGCCGAGCTACGAAGTGTTTGAAAACGCGTATTACATCCCGGCCGAGCGTGAATTCCACTGGGAGCAGGCGATCTTTGCGAGCGAGACCGACCGTGACTCGCCGCGAACCACCCCCGACTCCTGGCACGAGCGCGATTCGCTGTGTATCGTGCTGCGCGACACCGAGGGCGAGATGATCGGCTATCTCAGCCCCGACGGCCCCGCGGACGCCAAGATTCCCAGCCGCGAAACGCTGCGCGGCCTTCAGCTCTTCGTCAACCTGATGGGGCTCGCGCTCGCGAACGCGCAGGCGCACCGCGCCGAGGTTGAGCGCCGCCGCCTGCTCGAGGCGA
>JALZBE010000580.1 GCA_030947665.1 Vulcanimicrobiota bacterium
AACTGGGCGGCAAGTCGGCCAACGTGGTGTGCGACGACGCCGACCTCGAACTCGCCGTCGAAGGCAGCGTGCTCGCGATGTTCCGCCACAGCGGCCAGGTGTGTCTGGCGGGGACGCGGCTGTACGCGCAGAGCGGCGTCTACGATCGCTTCGTCGAGCGCTATCTCGAACGCGTGCGCGCGCTGCGCGTCGGCGATCCGCAGTCGCGCGAGAGCGATCTCGGGCCGCTGATCACGCCGCAGCACCGCGAGCGCGTCGAGCGCTTCTGCGCGCAAGCGGACGACGAAGGCGTCGAAGCATTGCTGCGCGGAACGCGCCCGGGCGACGCGTCGCTGGCCGGCGGAAACTACCTCGGCCCGACCATCTTCGCGCCGCGCGACGAGTCGCAGGCGATCGCGCGCGAAGAGGTGTTCGGCCCGGTGCTTTCGATCTTCCGGTTCGACACGCTCGACGAGGTGGTGCGCCGCGCGAACGCGACGCGCTACGGTCTGTCCGCGTACATCTGGACGGGCAACATTGCGACCGGCATGCGCTTCGCGCAAAGCGTGCGTGCCGGCATGTGCTGGATCAACGGCTACTTCCTGCGCGACCTGCGCCAGCCGTTCGGCGGCGTCGGCATGAGCGGCCTGGGCCGCGAAGGCGGCCGCTGGTCGCTGGACTTCTTCACGGAACCAAAGCTCGTATGCATCAGCTACTGAACGCCATTGGAGTACCCCGCGCATGTCGTTCATGAATCCCGTTTCCGTCATTCCGAAGCACGTTCCCGAGGAAGAGCTGCGGACGTTCGGGACGCTGGAGTCGTACGAGGAATACATCGAGCACCAATACCGCGATTCCAAGGCGCTGCTCGCAAAGTACCGCGCGCACAAGACGCACGATCCCGAGCTGTCCGCAGAGTACCGCCACGCGATGCGGCCGATCATGCTCACGACGTGCTGGGGCGAGGCGCAGACGGTCGCGCAGGTGGCGCAGATCATCACCAAGACGAACCGGCCGGCGATCCAGTACTTCTACGCCACGCACGCGCTCGACGAAGTACGCCACACACAGATCGAGTGGCGGCGCATCCGCGACCTCGATCTCGCCGACTCGCTCGACGTACCGTACGAGCAGACGGAGCTGTTCCGGTTCGTCAACGGGCTGCCGTCGTTCGTCGAGATCGTGTACGGCCAAGTGTGCACGCTGGAGGCGTACTCCGCGCACGTGCTGTTCAACTCGATCGCCGACCTCGCGCGCAAGTTCGGCGACCTCGCGACCGCGGTGACGTACGAGTACGTGATGCACGACGAGGTGCGCCACATCGGCACCGGGCTCAAGGTCGTGAAAGAAGCGATCGAAACGGCGCCGGATCCCGAAGAGGCGCAGTTCCGCATCCTCGACCTCGAAGAACGGCTGCTGCCGATCACGATCCGCAAGCTGGGCCGTGACTCCGCGATCGCGCAGTCGCTCTACGACGCGGGGATGATCGCCGACAAGCGCACGTTCGAGTTCGACGGTTTCCGCCAGTATCTGGTCTTCCGCTCGAAGATCCCGAACTTGCCGCCCATGCGCTACAAAGGCCCCGACGGCTGGACCGCCGCGGACGCACTCGTCCAAGGATGATCGTCGCGGGCTTGTTCTCGACGCACGTTCCGCGGCTGATGATCCTCGATCCCGAGGCGCGCCGCGCGTACATGGGCGAGAACGTCACGACGTTCTACGATGCGCTGCCGCAGATCAAGCGCGAGCGCATCGACGCGCTGGACTTCGACACGTTCATCGTCATCGACACACACTGGCACTCGACGCTCGAGTTCATCCTCAACGCGCACGAGCGTCACGAAGGCATCTACACGTCCGACGAGATCCCGTGGATGATCCACGAGTACGCATACGACTATCCGGGCGATCCCGAGCTCGCAACGCTCATCGCGGCAGAATCAAAAGCGCGCGGCGTCCCGGCGGAAGCCGCCGCGCACCGCGGCTTACCGGTGCACTACGGTACGCTCAACCCGATGCACTATTACAACCCCGGTCCGGCAAAGAAGCGCGTGCTGCCGATCTCGGTGCTCGACACGGCGGAGGTCGAGCCGAACCTGCGGTTCGGTGAAGCGCTCGCGGCCGCGGTGGCGCGCAGCGGGCGGCGCGTGCTGCTGGTCGCATCCGGCGGGATGTCGCACCGCTTCTGGCCGCTTGCGACGATCCGCCAGCGCGCGAGCGCCGACCCGGCCGACATCAGCGACCCCGCGCTGCGCGCCTACGACGCGCGTATCATGGCGTGGTGGCAAGCCGGCGACCACGCCGCCGTGCTCGGACACGCCGAGGAGTTCCGGCGCACGTGCTCGCCCGAAGGCCGCTTCGCCCACTACCTCATCCTCGCCGGAGCGCACGGCGGCGCCGCGTGGCGAGCACGCGGCGAGCTGTTCGGCCGCTACGAGGCCGCCATCGGCACGGGTCAGGCGAACTTCTGGTTCGCGCGCGATCAGTTCCCGGAGAAGTCCTCGACGTAGAACGTCTCGTGCTCGCCCACCGTGACGACCGCGACGCCGATGCGTCGCTCGTTGCGGTCG
>JALZBE010000132.1 GCA_030947665.1 Vulcanimicrobiota bacterium
CTCACACGCATCGGACGCTACCTCGACGCAGGCTGGTCCGGCCGTATGACGCAGGACACCGTGTACGTCGTGGACTCGCTCGACGACTGGCAGCACCAGTACCCGCGCGATTACGAGCTGCCGCGCCTCTACAAGCGCGCCTACGACGCGCTGGGACGCGAGGACACGAACGAGGCGAAACAAGCGCGCCAGCAAGTGCGCCGGACGCTGCTCGTCAACTACCCCACCTCGACCGAGGCCCGAAGCTTCATCTCGTCGTAGTGGGTTCGGCGTCGTGCCGTTCGATCTCTTAGGGACGTTGGCGTCGTATGACGCAAGTCGCCTGACGCTGTGCTCGATCGGAAGCCACTCCGCGCTGGAGGTGGCGTCCGGCGCGCGTGCGCACGGCCTGCGTAATCTCATCGTCACCGAGCGCGGCCGCAACCGCACGTACGACACCTACTATGCGCGGCGCTTCGACGAGCCGGCGCGCGGCTGCGTCGACGCGACGCTCGAGGTCGCGAAGTTCGCCGACGTGCTCGACGACGACGTGCAAGAGCGCCTGCGCGGAGAGAACGTCGTGTTCGTAGCGAACCGCTCGTTCGAGGTGTACCTGCATCAGCGCTATTCGTACACCGAGATCGAGGAGCGGATGCGCGTGCCGTTCTTCGGCAACCGGCGGCTGCTGCGCGCCGAGGAGCGCGACGAGCCGGAGAACCAGTACGCACTGATGGACCGGGCGGGGATCCGCTATCCGCGCCAACTTGCATCGCCCGATGCGATCGACACGCTCGTGATGATCAAAGCGCCGCACGCGAAGGTGTCGTTCGAGCGCGCGTTCTTCCTCGCACGCGACGAGAGCGAGTACGAGCGCACTTCGCAGCAGCTGATAGAAGCCGGCACGGTCACCGCGGAAGGCTTGCGCGGTGCGGTGATCGAGGAGTTCGCGCTCGGCCCCACGATCAACCTGAATTTCTTCTGGTCCCCGGTGCTGGGCGAACTGGAACTCCTCGGGACCGACACGCGGCGCCAGACGAACCGCGATGGGTTCGTGGGGCTGCCGTTCAAACAGGCCCGCGATCTGGCCGACGAGCCGGTGCGCATGGAAGAAGCCGGCCACATCGCGGCAACGCTGACGGAGTCCATGCTGGAAAAGGCGTTCGATCTGGGCGAACGGTTCGTGCGCGCGGCAAAAGAGGTCGACGGCATCGGCGTCATTGGGCCTTTCGCGCTACAGTGCGTGATCGTCAGCGGTCCGCCGAAAGATTTCGTCGTGTACGACGTGAGTTTGCGCATCCCGGGCTCGCCGGGGACGCGTTACACACCATACACAGCGTACCGGTGGGGACGCGACGTATCGGTCGGCGAACGTATCGCGATGGAGCTGGTGTGGGCTCGAGATCAGGGCCGGCTGGTGGAGGTACTAACGTGAGGAACGAGCGGGTACCGATGCGATCACCGCAGATGACGTACGAAGGCGTTCGCAAGGTAATACAACGGACATATCCCGCCTACGACGTGGAAATCCGCGAAGGCGAGTATCATATCGTGGCTCCCCACGACATGGTTTCGTCGAATATCGTTATGCGTCTCGGCCGTCGCCTCGGAGCGTGGGTCGAGTCACAGAACCTCGGGAATGTCTTCGACTCCAACGGAGGCTTGGTTTTTCCGGATGGTGACAAGATGGCACCCGATCTCACGTATGTTTCACGCGAGCGGCTGCCGGTGATTCCACGTTCGTTCGCCCACGTGGTCCCCGAGTTAGTCGTGGAAGTGCGGTCGAGCCGGCAGACCGAGCGCGCCACCCGCCGCAAGCTGGAAACATTGTTGGACAAGGGTGTCGATGTCGGCATCTACATCGATCCGAGTTCGCGTGTGGTCGAAATCCACCGAGCCGGCAGAGCGCCGCTGAACGTCGCGCCGGGCGACCGATTCGAGCTCCCCGACATCCTTCCGGGGTTCAGCGTCTCGGTGGACGAATTCTGGCCGGAATGACTGCTCCCGTGCAGGCGCGGTCCGCGACCGTCGTCATCCTCGATTTCGGCTCTCAGGTCAGCCAGCTCATTGCACGGCGCGCGCGCGAGGCACACGTCTACTCAGAATTGTTGCCCTTCGACGCGCCGTGGGATGAGATTGCGAAGCGGGAGCCCGCAGCGATCATCCTCAGCGGCGGTCCTGAGTCCACATTCGGCGACGATGCGCTCGAATGCGACCCGAGAGTCTACGATAGCGGATTACCGCTCCTCGGGATCTGCTACGGCATGCAGCTGATGGTCAAGCGCTTCGGCGGCGGGCTCGTGCGGCTGGGCCACAGCGAGTTCGGTCCTGCGGAGCTGGTCGTCGACCGCGCTGAGTCACCGCTATTCCTCGGCGTTTCGCGGTCGTCGCGGGTGTGGATGTCGCATGGCGATTCCGTCGAGAGCGTTCCGCCTGGGTTCAGCGCGCTCGCGCACACTGAGACGTCGGCGGTCGCGGCAATGGCTGACGACGCGCACAAGCGGTACGCCGTGCTGTTCCATCCAGAAGTCGTACACACCGAAGCGGGCACGGCGATCGTGGAGAACTTCCTGCATACGATCGCCGGGATTCCGTCGTCGTGGAAGATGGACTCGTGGGTCGACGACGCGATCGAAAAAGTGCGTGCGCAGGTCGGCGACGCCAACGTTCTGTGTGCGCTCTCCGGCGGCGTCGATTCCGCCGTTGCCGCGACGCTCGTGTCGCGGGCGATCGGCAAGCAGCTGACGTGCATCTACGTCGACACCGGGCTCATGCGCAAGGACGAGTCGCTGGGAGTGATCGCCGCATTCCGCGACGTGCTGCACCTCAACGTCATCCACGTCAACGCGTCGGCACGCTTTCTCGATCGGCTGGCAGGCCTCGACGATCCCGAACTCAAGCGTATCGCGATCGGCCACGAGTTCATCGCCGTCTTCGAAGAAGAGTCGAAGAAGATCCCCAACGTCCGCTTCTTGGTACAGGGCACGCTATATCCCGATGTGATCGAGTCGAAGACCCCGGGCTCGAAAGCCGGCCACAAGATCAAGTCACACCACAACGTCGGCGGCTTACCGGAGCGCATGGCGCTCGGGCTCGTCGAACCGCTGCGCGCGCTCTTCAAGGACGAAGTCCGCGCGGCGGGCCGCGTGCTCGGACTTCCGAACGCGATCGTCGAACGCCAGCCGTTCCCGGGCCCGGGGCTCGCGGTACGAATCATCGGCGACATCACGCGCGAGCGACTCGACGTCGTGCGCGAAGCGGATTTCATCGTGACCAGCGAGATCGACGCCGCGATCGCGCAGGGCAAGCTAACGCCGCGCCCGTGGCAGTATTTCGCGGTGCTGACGCCGGTGAAGAGCGTCGGCGTGATGGGCGACGGCCGCACCTACGGCAACCTGGTCGGCGTCCGCGCGATCACGAGCGAGGACGGCATGACCGCCGACTGGGCGCGCCTCCCGGACGACCTGCTCGAACGCATCTCGACTCGCATCGTGAACGAAATCCCGGGCGTGAACCGCGTGGCCTACGACATCACGTCGAAGCCGCCCGCCACGGTGGAATGGGAGTGATCGCAGGCTCTTAGAACGGTAGCAGCCGGATCGTCGTGACGCGTCCGGCGACGACGACAGCATCAACGCCGAGCGTGAGCCAAGCCGGGATGGGGAGACCATCGGCGCTGACGTCGACGCGCACTGGTCCGGCCGGCGCAGCGATCGGCCGGCCGGGCGGACCTGACGCAGCACCGACGCGCACCGCGATACGTGCGATGCACGTCAGACCGGACGCATCCACGTAAACCCAGCCGATCACGCGAAGCGGACGGACTCGGCTTCGTCGTTATAGTCGTCTTTGACGGTCTGGTTGAGCTTGACGACCGAACTGTCGGGCCTAGCTGCGTCGTCGGCGTGGCCCTGGTCGGTGAACGAGAAGCTCTTCAACGCGGCCCACATCTGCGTCCCGGTGGTAAGCGTGATCCGGCCGTCGGAAGCGTCGAAGTCGTCTTCGTTGAAGATCTCGAACGTGCTGCCCGGCACGCCGATGAAGAGCGCGGAGCTGATCTCCTCGTCCGCGTCGTAATCGCCCAAAAAGTGCGATTCGAACACCACGTCCTCGAGATCGCCGATCTGGTCGGCGGCGCGAAACTGAAGCGACGGCTGCGTCGGTACCGCGTCGACGAGTTGTCCGAGCCCCGTGAGAAAACCCGCGATCTCCACGAACGAGTGCAGGTTCGAGAGCGTCGTCTGCAGTGTTGTGAGTACCGGCGACAGCTGATCGAAGGTGCGGAACGGATACCCGCCCGGAACCATTACGAACGCGAACCCGGAGTCGCCGACTGACTGCGGCGCGAAGTTGGCGTGGCGGAACCCCACGAATACGCGCGGGATCCCGACGTCGGGCACGACGACGGTAAGCGGCGTCGGCGTGATGACCACGCTCTCCGTGAGCGCGTGCAGGGTGACGGTCGCGGTGATCGTGAGCGTCGAGCTCTTTTCTTTGCCGAGCTCCTTGAAGACCGGCGCGAAGATAAGCTCGATGTTGGCTCCCGACAGACCTTGCGGTGCCAGAAACCCCGTACCTTCGGCGAGCACCGTATCGCCGTTCTTCACCGCCCACGTGACGCTGAGCGTAACGGGTGCGGTGACGAGCACGGGGATCGTCCCCGCGATCTGCCCCAATAGGCCCGGAATACCGCTCAGCACGTCGCCCGCCGCGGGGGCGTTCGGTGCGAGCGGCGGGACGTTCGGCAGCGTGGCGGGTGAGTTGGGAACGGGAACCGGGTTCGCGACCACGTTGGGCGGCGTGACGTTGCCCGCGATCGTCGAGATGCCGACCCCGATCGTCGTCGTCGAAGGGATCGCACCTTTGAGCGGCGGGCCTTCCACCGGAATTTGCACGCCCGCAATCGGCGTGCCGCCGATGACGTTCGCGGCGACCAGGTAGTCTTTGAGCGAGTCTGCCAAGCTTTTCGGCTGTCCCATCCCGTTCGTGCCGATCGGCGCCGGCAACGGATCGCCGAAGCGTACGCTTTTGGCCAGCCAGCTCAGCGTCACGTCGCCGGGCATGAGCACCGGCACGCTGAGCTTCGAGAGATCGGGCGACGTCACGTGAACGTGCACCGGTTGTCCCGCAAGAACGGTCGTACCGCCGTCCCGCGTCAGCGAGATCCCGGCACCGATCGCATTGAGCATCTCCGTCGTCAATGACATAATGACGCAATGGTGATCACGCCGCGATTTCGAACCGCTTACGTAGCGGCAGGTAAGCGGCTCGTAAGTGGGTGCGCTACATCAACCCAGAGACCAGCTGATCGTCGGGTCGCCATCCTGGCGCTGAACCGACCCGATTCGGCGAAGATGCTCGAGGTGTGCGAGCGTTTCCGCGACCGCGAACTGCTGGTGCTCGTGCGGGAGCTGATCGAAGCGATCCCCACGCCGCCGCCATTTCAAGTGCCCCGCGACCTGCGCCGCCGTAAGCGGACCGCCGTCGAGCGCGTGCAGCACGTCGGCTTCACGCGTCGCTTCGTGAGCGAGCAACTCTTCGACGCGGCGCGCGAGGTCGGGGAACGCCTCGCCGTGCGCCGGTAGCGCGCCGCTCGTCTCCAGCGCGCCGGCGTCGCGCAACGACGCCACATATTCGCCCATCGCATCGCGCCCGGACTCGTGCCACATCCCGACGTGCGGCGTCACCGGATCGAGCACGTGATCGCCGGTGAACGTTCGCCCCGACACCGTGTCGACGAAGCAGAGATGCCCGGGCGAATGGCCCGGCGTCCACATCGCGCGCAGGCGGCCGACGCGTTCGCCGTCTTCGAGCATGCGCGTCGGCTCGACGTAGTCGAAGCGGTCGTACACCGAGTCTTCGTCGTCGTCCGGCTCGACCGTCAGCCCGTTGCGTTCCAGCCACGCGTCGACGATGGAATCGGTCTCCCCGCGCCGCTCCTTGCGCGCTTTCAAGAACGCCCAGTCGCGCTCGTGCATCCCGAGCTCCGGTACGCCCGCATCGACTAGCGTGCCCGCGAGGCCGTAGTGGTCGAAGTGGAAGTGCGTGATCAGCAGGCGCCGGATGTCGCGCACGGCGTAACCGCTGAGCGCGAGCCCTTCGTCGAGGGCGGCGCGCACGTCGTCGGCCTTCCAGCCGCAGTCGATGAGCGTCAGCCCGTCCTCGTCTTCGAGCAAGTAGCCGTTGATGTAGCGCATCGGGTTGCCGGTCATCGGCAGGCGGATCTGCACGATGCGGTCGCCGATCTGCGTGATCGGCGGAAGATTGCTCGGTATCGACAAGGAGTAGCCCGTTAGACCGGCCGAACCGGAAATCATCCTTTTATGAATGAACGGCATTTTGCGTACTGGCCGAAGCGGCGGCCGCGCGAGTTTCCCGTCCCGGCGACCAGCGTGGCCCACAACCTCGCGACGTCGGCGGCGCGCTACCCCGAGCACCCGGCGATCGTGTACTACGACACGCCGATCGCGTACCGCCGGCTGTGGGACGAGGTCGAACGGCTCGCCGGTTTTCTCGAACACGCCGCCGGCGTGCGACGCGGCGACCGCGTGCTGCTGTTCATGCAGAACTCACCGCAGTACGTGATCGCGTACTACGCGATCTTGCGCGCGAACGCCGTCGTCGTCGCGCTCAACCCGATGCTCGTCACCGAAGAACTCGAAGCGTACGTCGACGACAGCGGCGCCACGGTCGCGATCGCGGGCCAGGAACTCGCGCCGAAGCTCAAACCGTACGTGCCGTCGCCCGTGCATCATGTCGTCGTCGCCGCCTATTCCGACTACGTCGAGCGGCCGACGGATCTCGCGCTGCCGCCGGCGGTCGCCGCGCCGCGCGCAGCATTCGATGCCGGCGGCTTCGTCGCGTGGCACGATGCGCTCGCGAGTGCCGAGCCGCCCGGGCC
>JALZBE010000133.1 GCA_030947665.1 Vulcanimicrobiota bacterium
GCGCAGGACAACATGATCCCAATCAAATTCGTCGCGAACAGCAGCAGCGCGCCGTACGCGAGCTCGCCGTTGCGCAGCGATGCGCCGATTCCCACGACGCAGAGTGGGGGCATAAGGGCGACCGCAATTGCCGCCCCGCCGACAGTCGCCGCTATTCCCGTCCGAATGCGAGCGTACCCGGCGATCGCGCCCGCCGCCAGCGCTACGCCGAGATCGAGGAGATTCGGATGACCGCGCGCGACGACCTCGCTTCCCGGTTCTGGGAGGCGAACGATAAACGCGAGCAGAGTCGAAAGGACGACGGAAAGCGCCGCACCGGCGATTAACGTCATTGCGGCCCGGCGGAGCAGACCCACGTCGCCGCGAACGACCGCGAGCGCGAGCGCGACGATCGGCGTCATCAGCGGGGCGATGAGCATGGCGCCGATGATGACCGCGACGCTATTGGCAAGCAGACCGAGGGTTGCGATGGCACATGACGCCGCCGCCAACGCGAGAAACGCGCGGTTCAGCTCGACGTCGGCGTCGACCTCGGCCGCGAGCGCTGCACGGTCTACCAGCGTCCTCCTTCCTCTGCGATCTCGTTGCGCCTTCCTGCGCCGGTCGGGGGATCTCGCACGCTTCCGGACCTGCGGGACGTGAAGGACCGAGCCGCGCCGCCCGCAACCGCCCAAAGGCCATGAGGCACACGTGCTGCGCACAGTGCTCCGCGTTCACCATGCTGCTACATGCGTAGGGCAACGCCGCGCTGCGGACGGCGTTGCGGATGAACGGTACCGATTGCACTGCGACCGTTTCCGCGGACGGCAGAAACGCCGGCGACGGCGTGGGAGCTTCTACGCACCAATTGGCATGTGACGACCTGTCCAGAAGTGAGCAAGATCCGAACGTACCACGCCGGAGCGGCGGCGAGTCGAATCTGAGGCTCGACGCACCTGCGGCCCGCCATCCCGAAGGGGTTCTCTCGTACATCGAGTCGTTCGATGCCGCGGCGGGCGGTCCGCAGACGGCCGCAAAAGCGAAGGCCGATATGGCGATCGAGTTCATCGATGTGGCGAAGCTCGACGGGCGGAAAAATGAGGAGCTCGACAAGGCGATGATGATCGTTCGCGACAGGCGGGTCGAAGTCGCCAACCATGACCGCGTGAAGCCCGGCGAAGCCGTTGAGAAAATACGCGTGCAGTACCCGGCGTTCAGCATCGACGGACACACGGTCGCGTGGCGGCACTTCGAAATTCGCCCCAGGAGCGGCGCGCTCGACAAAAGCAAGACGTCGCCCAGTACTGCGTCTACGACCGCACGCACAACGACTACCTCTGAACCGACGCCTCGGTAGAAAAGCTTCGCGTCGCTCTCGTCGCGGACCCGAAAGCGACGCTCGCCAGATGGAGGAAAGCAGCCCGCGGCTGAGGCGATGCTTCGGACGCGATCTAAACCGCTTCAGTAAATCATCGCGTGCCTGTTAAGTCATTTTCGGCTCGAACTGTCAAGGGAGCTGCCGGATCGCCGCCAACTGTCTCGGCGCGGCGTTCATGCCCCGCTGGAGAGCTGGGCGGTCAGTCGCGCGAGTTCCGCGTTGAGCGCGGCGAGCCGTTCCATTTTGACGCTCGTATGGACGCCCGCGTGGTGGTCGCTCCCGGCGGCGGTCGCCGAGAGCTGGTCGGGGATGCTGCCGATGGCCTCGAAATACTCCGTCGTCAGCCCGCGCATCAGCTCCTGCGCACGGCGGAACATCGGTGCCAGCGAGCACGACCCGACCGCGACCTCCCACGCGATAAGCTGAGCGCACACGGCCCCGCAGGATGCAATCCACGCGTCCTGCGCGACGACGGCGATCGCGCCGTCGGCTCGTAGTGCCAACGCGGGGCGAAGCTCCGTCGAGCACAGGTCGACGACGACCGGCATGAACGCCGATATCTCGCCCGTGCGCACACTGATCCACGCGAGCGAATCGGCCGGGGAAAGAGTCCGCGCGTTCGGCGAGACGGGAGCCGCGGACGCCGCGGCGTGAGCCGCGCGCAACGGAGCGAGCGTCGCGCGCATCCGATCGACGAGCCGATGTACGGACGCGACGCTCGACGGCGTGTCCGCGGCCGAGGGCGCCGACGAAGCTACGGCCGCAGATGGGGCGGCATCAATCGAGAGCGCGGCGACGAACCGTCGAAGCGCAGCCCCGATGAGGGCCGCGGCGTCGCTGCGCGAGAACTCGATCGATAGGGCGAGCGTCGGATGCGAAAGCCTCAGATCGGAATAGAGGGCGATCGGCAGCTGCCGGTTGTTCTTGAAGCGCCTGTCGGCTGAGCCGTTCTTGTTGACGTACAGCCACGTCGTTCCGACGCGCGTCGTGTCGCCGGGTACGGGTTGGTCCTCGCTAAATCGCGTCTGGCCGTCCGCCACGCGGAGATCCGCGTAGGCGATGCTCCCGACGCGCGATCCGGCGGTCGTGAGGATCCTGTCGGGGAGAAAGAACACGCGCGTCCCCGCCGCGTCCAGCGACGCGACGTCGACGTTCGTCGTGAGAACACCCGGCCCGCCGAACGTCAGCGCCGTGGGAACGCGTTCGACAGACGATGTCGCGCCGGCGTTGTGCTTTCGGTCGCCATGCATGTTCTGCGAAACGACGCGCCAGATCCGCGCGCATAGCGCGACGTCGCGAAACGCCGCCACGAGCTGTCCGTACTCGGCCGCGACGTCCCCTTCGAGATCGTAGTGGAACGCGATCGCGCGGTGCGCGTTCTCCCGGGAATGCAGGACGCCGCCGTACGCCAAGGCGGCGAGGAGCGGCGCGTACCAACCGGCGGCGGCATGGACGGCAGCCACCCAGACGGCGCAGATGACAACCGCGAAGACGACCGCCAGACTCCACCGGAACGCCGCGCGCCGACGGTTGATCTCCGCGATCGCATCGTCGCCGTGCGCGTTCGGTTCCGCGACGAACTCGGTCGGCACGCCCGCGGCCGCGTATGCCGCGCCCAAATTCGCGGCGCCTTTCGTCCGCAGATACTGCTGGTAGTAGAAGCCGCCGCGCCCGCCCCGGACGTACGTGCCGCGCGGGCCGGTGCCGAGGCGCAGGCCCGGGACTCCCACCGACACGCCGACTCCGCGCCTTGAAAAATTCAGCCGGACCGGTCCCCTTGAAACGCTGCGACGGAACGACCATGGCATCCGGCCTGAATACGTCTCGCGGGTCCGGTTGCCTGGCCCGATGCGGCACGGCGCGCTGCGGGGTTCCGGGTATAGAGCGAGTTTCGGGGTCCGTCGCGAACCGAGAACGACCCCGCGTTGCCGGCGGCGCCGGCGGAAGGCGTGACGTTTCACAGGCGTGCAGAACCCGGCCATAGAGCGCGCTGTACGGGCACGAGCCGCGGACTGGCGCCGAAAACTCACGAGCCTCGACCGACGCAATCCGACCCTCTATTTCCGGCCGCTCAAGGCGGGAACGCTTCAGCTTCCGGCGCTGGATTCCGACGCCGTGCGGAACCTCGCCGACGAGGGGAAGCCGCTCGACCTCGCGGCGGCGCTCGGCGCGACTCCGGACCTCCTCAAGCGCGTCCTCGCGATCCGCGGCAAAGCTAAGGAGAACGAAGAGGAGCGCGGGATCCAGACCATGTTCGTCGGCTTGGGCATGGCGGGGTGGAAGGCGACCGACGGCGGACGAGACCCGAAGGCGCCGATGTTCTTGCTGCCCGTGACGGTCACGGACACGGCGCGCGGCCCGCAGATCATACGCAGCGGCGACCTCGTGGTCAACCGCGTGATGCTCCAAGCCTGGGCGCAGGACCACCGTCTCGAAGCCGCGTCCTTCGAGGACGACGAGCCGATCGAAGAGCCGATCGCCGCCGCGTTCGCCGCGCTCGCGCACGCCGGAGCGCAGCTGGACGGTTTCGCGGCCGTGCGCGAGTGCCACCTCAGCAACTTCTCGTTCGCGAAGATGGCGATGGTCGAAGACCTCAAGCGCCACGAAGACCTGCTCGGCGAGAACCGACTCGTGCTCGCGATAGCGGGCGACCCCGAGGCGCAGCGCTCGATACGCGAGGACGCGGGCACGGTTGAACGCGACCAGCTCGACGCGATCGATCCGAACGAAGAACTCATCGTGCTCGAAGCGGACGAGTACCAACGCCAAGCGATCCACTCGCTCACGCGCTTCGACGCGGACGGCGTGGTCGACGGACCGCCCGGTACCGGCAAGAGCCAGACGATCGCGAACCTCATCGCTACGCTGGTCGGACAGGGAAAGAAAGTACTCTTCGTAGCCGAGAAGCGGGCGGCGCTCGACGCCGTGCGCAACCGGCTCGCGGCCGCCGGGCTCGCCGACCTGGTGCTCGACCTGCACGGCGCGGACACGAAACGCCGCGCGGTCTACGACCGGCTGCGCGAACGCGACGACAAGGCCCGCAGCGTTGGGCCCGTCGCCCCGAACTCGACCGCTAACAGGCTCAAGCAGCTACGCGCGCAGCTGAACGCGTACTACCGCGCTATCAACACGCCGGTCGCGGCCTGCGGGCTTTCGCCGCGCGATCTCATCGCGCGACTCGCTAGGATAGACGCTTCCGCCCGATCCGAGACGCTCTGGTACGGCGAGGCCTGCCGCGCGCTCACCGCCGAACGCAAAGAGCAGGCTACGCGCGACGTCGAGTATCTCGCGCGCGACGCGGGTCTGTTCCGCCGCGAAGCGCCGACGCCGTGGGCGCGCGCGGACTTCGCCGACCAGGAGGCGGCGGCACAGGCGCTGCGGCTGGCGGGCGGGATGCGCGTCACGCTTGAGAATCTGCTCGCGCATCTCCGCCCGGTCGCGCAATCCTGGGGTGCCGAACTGCCGCTTTTTGACGACGTCGCGCAGGCGTGCCGCGTCGCCGAGACGATGCGGTCCGTCGCCGCGGTCTACAAACCCGAAATCCTCGACGCGGATATAGACGCGCTCGCGCGCGACCTTCGGGCGGCCGAAGCGAATCCGCTCGCGCGACTGGGCGCATCGATGTTCAGCGCGAAGTACCGCGCGGCATTGCGCGCCGCGCGTTCCATGAGCGGTTCGGAGACGAAGCCCGATCGTCTCCTCGCGTCGCTTCGGGAGTTGCAAAGCGTTCCGACGGACCGGCGCGCGCGTGCGCTTTTCTCGATCTGCACCGAGTCGTACGCCTCCACGGCACATGCGCTCGAAGTAACCGTCGCGGCAGGCCGCAAGGCGTTTCCGCAGGTTGCCGGCGTGCCTCTTGCCGACGGGGTCGAACTCGCGCTCGTAACGCTGCGCGCCTACGAAGCCGCGAACCGGACGGCCCGGCGGGTACCCGACGTGCGGCGCGCCGAACGCGATCTGGTCGCGAACGGATACGCGTCGTTCGTCGCGGAGCTGAGGCGGACGGCGGTGCCGCCCGCGTCGTGGCCCGCGATGCTCGAATACGCATGGCTCCGCTCGCATCTCGAAGAGACGAAGACCTCGGAGCCGATTCTCGGCTCCTTCTCTCGCGCCGGGCACGAACGCGCCGTGGACGAGTTCCGCGAGATCGACGCGAAGCAGGTCGAACTCGCGCACGCCACGGTGCGGCGCAGCGCCGCGCAGGCCTACATTACGGCGCGCAACGAGCATCCGGACCAGGCGACGACGTTCCGGGCCGAGGTGAACAAGAAGACGCGTCACATGCCCGTCCGCCGCCTAGTGCAACGGGCCGGCGACGTGATCACGGGCCTGTGCCCGTGCTGGATGGCGAGCCCCCTTTCCGTCAGCCAGCTCATCGCGGGTCGCATCCTGTTCGACGTCGTCATCTTCGACGAAGCCAGCCAGGTGTTGCCCGAGGACGCAATCCCGTCGATCATGCGCGGCAAACGCACGATCGTCGCGGGCGACCAGAAGCAGCTGCCGCCGACCATCTTCTTCGCAGCCGCGTCAGCGGAGGGCGACGAGGACGAAGAAGCGGACGATGACGACACGGAACTTGTGAACGTTTCCATCGAGGGCATGGAGAGCATCCTCGACGTGATGCTCACGTTCTGCAATCGGCAGAACCTCAACGTCCACTACCGGTCGCTGGACGAATCCCTGATCCGCTTTTCGAACCACGAGTTCTACCGCGACCGTCTGGTGACGTTCCCCGGCCCCGGGATAGGCGACGGCGGCATCCGGCACGTCCTTGTAGACTCTCCGTTCGTCGACGGCGAGGAACTCAGCTCGTCGGCGGAGATCGCGCGCGTCACCGATCTCGTGCTCGAGCACGCCGAACGGCGCCCCGACGAGACGCTTGGCGTGATCGCGATGGGCATCAAGCACGCGCGCCGGCTCGAAGCGTCGATCGATCAACAACGAAAGCTGCGCGGCGACCTCGACGAGTTTTTCGCGAAGGACGACGTCAACCGGGCCTTCTTTGTGAAGAACCTCGAACGCGTGCAGGGCGACGAGCGCGACGCCATCATCCTGAGCCTGGGATACGCGAAAGACGCTTCCGGACGGCTTAAGAACAAACTCAGCGCGCTTAACCATAGCGGCGGCGAGCGCCGTCTCAACGTCGCGGTGACGCGCTCGAAGACCCGCATGACTGTCGCGTCGACGTTCACCGAAGACGACATGGAAGCGTCGCGCTTCTCCGCAGCCGGAGCGCAGAAGCTGTGCCGGTTCGTGGAGTACGCGCGCAGCGGAGGTAAGAAGCTGAGCGACGTCGCGCAGATGGACGTCTTGATGAACGAATTCGAGCGCGACGTGTTCGACGCGCTGACGGCAAAAGGGCTGCGGCTGGTCCCGCAACTCGGAGTGTCGCAGTACCGGCTCGACTTCGCGGTCCTGCACCCGACGATTCCGAACCGGTATGTCCTGGCGATCGAGTGCGACGGGGCGCCATACCACAGTTCCGCGACGGCGCGCGATCGCGACCGGCTGCGCCAGCGC
>JALZBE010000581.1 GCA_030947665.1 Vulcanimicrobiota bacterium
GCGACACGACCACGATCCGATCACCTTGAAGGTTCTGGTTCTTGAGGTAGTTGCACAGCGTCGGCGCGGCCATCAGGTTGTCGACGGGGACGTCGAAGAAGCCCTGGATCTGCGCGGCGTGCAAATCGAGCGTGACGATGCGCTCCGCGCCCGCCATCTCGATCATGTTGGCGACGAGCTTGGCCGAGATCGGCTCGCGGCCTTTCGTCTTCTTGTCCTGCTTCGCGTAGCCGAAGTACGGGATCACCGCGCTGATGCGGTTCGACGACGCGCGGCGCAGCGCGTCGATGATGAGGAGCAGCTCCATCAGGGAGTCGTTCACCGTCGCGCCCTGCGGCGAGCGGCAGAGCGACTGGACGACGAAAACTTCGGCGCCGCGCACGTTTTCGCGGATCTCGATCCGGCACTCGTCGTTCTTGAACCGGTCCACGAGCGCGTTGCCGACGCGCGTCTGCATTCGTCTCGCGATCTCTTCCGTCAGGAGACGGTTCGAGGTCCCGCTGAAGAGCAGGGGCGGCTGGATCACGGGGGCTCGGCTCCTTCTACTACCTCCGGACGGCGCCTGAGCGCCAGGGGGAAGCGCAGGTACGGTGCGGCAAGCGAGCTTGATTGTCCTGGCACAGTAAAGTTGCCGGGGCTCAACCGACGTGTTCCGGCCGGTGTCTTAGGACGAGCTTCATGCCAAAATTCGAGCTGGTTTCGACGTACCCGTTGGCCGGTGACCAACCCAAGGCTACCCAGCTGCTCGCCGACGGCGTCCTGCGAGGCGACCGCGCGCAGACGCTGCTCGGGGTGACCGGTTCGGGCAAGACGATGGCGATGGCGCGGGTCGTCGAGCTCGTGCAGAAGCCCACGCTCGTGCTGAGCCACAACAAGACGCTCGCCGCGCAGCTTTGCGCCGAGTTTCGCGAGTTCTTTCCGAACAACGCGGTCGAGTATTTCGTGTCGTACTTCGACTACTACCAGCCCGAGGCGTACGTCGCGCACACCGATACCTACATCGCCAAGGACAGCTCGGTCAACGACGAGATCGAGCGGCTGCGGCACTCTGCGACGCAGTCGCTGCTGACGCGCCGCGATACGCTGATCGTCGCGTCGGTGTCGTGCATCTTCGGTTTGGGTTCGCCGTCCGACTACATCGAGATGGCGGCGGACATCCGAGTCGGGCAGTCGATCAACCGCGACGACTTCTTGCGCAAGCTGATCGGCATGCAGTACCGGCGCAATGACCTCAATCTGGTGCGCGGCACGTTCCGCGTGCGCGGCGATACGCTGGAGTTCGTGGCCGTCGACGAGGAATTGGTGCACCGCATCGAGTTCTTCGGTGACGAAGTGGAGGCGATCAACGTCGTCAACCAGCTCACCGGCGAGTACGTCACCTCGAAGGACGAGCTGAAGATCTTCCCGGCCAAGCACTACATCACGCCCGACGAGAAGCTGCGCCGCGCCGTCATCTCCATCGAGAACGAGCTCGAAGACCGGCTCAAGTTCTTCAAGGACAACGGCAAGCTGCTCGAAGCGCAGCGGCTGGAGCAGCGCACGCGCTACGACCTCGACATGCTGCGCGAGGTCGGCTACTGCAACGGTGTCGAGAACTACTCGGGGCCGCTGTCGGGGCGGGAATCCGGTTCGACGCCGTGGTGTCTGCTCGACTTCTTCCCGAAAGACTGGCTGCTGCTGGTGGACGAGTCGCACGTCACGCTGCCGCAGGTGCACGGCATGCACGGCGGTGACCGCTCACGCAAGCTGGCGCTGGTGGAGCACGGCTTCCGGTTGCCGTCCGCGCTCGACAACCGGCCGCTCACGTACGATGAGTTCGACAAGCACGTGCAACAGGCGATCTACGTGTCGGCCACGCCGGCGACGTACGAGATGGGCAAGTCGACGCAGGTCGTCGAGATGATCATCCGGCCGACCGGACTCGTCGATCCCGAAGTCGAGGTGCGCCCGACGCGTCATCAGGTGGACGATCTGATGGACGAGATTCGCGTACGCGCCGAGAAAAACGAGCGCGTCCTCGTCACGACGCTGACGAAGAAGATGGCCGAGGACCTGACCGACTATCTGCTGGAGAACGGCATCAAGGTCCGGTATCTGCACAGCGAGGTCGAGACGCTGGAGCGCATCGCGATCCTGCGCGATCTGCGCAAGGGCGAGTTCGACGTGCTGGTCGGCATCAATCTGCTGCGCGAAGGTCTCGATCTGCCGGAGGTTTCTTTGGTCGGCATTCTGGATGCCGACAAGGAAGGCTATCTGCGCTCGGGGACGTCGTTGATCCAGACGATCGGCCGCGCGGCGCGCAACGTCGAGGGCAAGGTCATCATGTACGCCGACGTCGTGACGGAGTCGATGGCCAAGGCGCTCGGCGAGACGAAACGCCGCCGCGAAGTGCAGGTCGCGTTCAACCTCGAGCACGGCATCGAACCGAAGTCGATCCGCAAGGAAGTGCACGACATCCTGAGCCTCGTCGGCGGCGCGACGACGGGCGCGGACGCGGCGAACGCGGTGCGTGCGGAACACTTGCCGCGCGAGGTCGCCGAGGCG
>JALZBE010000582.1 GCA_030947665.1 Vulcanimicrobiota bacterium
CTTGCGTACCGTGAACCGCCTGCGCGCGGTCGGCGGCATTCGCAACGCGATCGACACCGGGATGCTGCGCGGCGGCGTGATGTACGAGGCGTATCAAAAAAACATCCCCGTGGTGCTGTGCGGCTCGATCCGCGACGACGGCCCCGTGCCCGACGTGATCACCGACGTGATCGAGTGCCAGCGCGCGATGCGCAAACACGTGCCGGAGATCGGGATGGCGCTGCTGGTCTGCACGCTGCTGCATTCGATCGCCGTCGGCAACCTGCTGCCCGCGACGTGCAAGACGGTCAGCGTCGACATCAATCCGGCCTCGGTGACGAAGCTGACCGACCGCGGCTCGCACCAGACGCTGGGCATCGTGATGGACGCATCGTCGTTCCTGCGCGAGCTGACGCTGGCGATCCAAAGCGCGGAAGCGAACACGCTGGGCGCGGGCTCGGGTTGAGCGCGGCGTAACCTTCGCCGGGCCGCCGGCGGTTCGCAGCCGCATGGACCTCGAACGGCTCGAACCCGGCCACCGCGTGGAGATGTACGTCTCGCCGTCGTGTCCGTACTGTGCGCAGGCGCGCGAGCATTTCGACGCGCGCGGCTATCCGTACCAGGTTCACGACGCGCAGAACGATTGCGCGGAGCGCGCGAAGATGTTCGCGTACACCGGCGGCGATCCGACCGTGCCCGCGATCGTGGTCGACGGCGTCCACGTGCAGTCGGGCTGGGGGTCACCGCCCCGCGGTTGAACCGTCCACTGACGTGCCGGTCGGCACGTTCGCGATGTCGTCCCAACCATACGCGACGCCGTCGTCGGCGGCGGCCACGGCCGACGGCTCGGCGCGGATGAAGCGCGCACCGAGCCGTTCGTAGAAGCGCCGGGCGGGATTTCGCGCGACTACGTGCAGCGCGAGCGAACGGAACCCCGCATGTCGCGAGGCGCCGCACCTCGGTGTTGTTCTCGTGCATCCACGCCGGAAGCAACCCCGCATACGCCTCGCGCCAGCTCGCGACGTGCACGGCCGCGATCCGCGCCGCCTCGTCGGTCCGCGCCCCGCGAATCCTCACGACGCGCTCGCCGCCTCCGCAGCTATGCGCGGCGCGGAGAACACGCGGTAGCCCACCGTCAGTGCGATGCACACGAAGACGACCGGGATGATGCCGACGAGTTGCGGGTTCACCCCGATGATGGCCGTCGCGACCAGCGGCGCGATCAGGAACGCGACGCCGTTGAGGCTGTCGTTCACGGATAGAATCGTGCCGCGCTGGCCTTCCGGCGCCGCTTCGGCGATCATCGCGCCGAGCGCCGGCCGCAGCAGCGCGCTCGACAGCGACCACAGCACGATCCACGCGTACAGCGCCGGCGTCGTCCTGATGAAGAACACGACGCCGTACGCCGCGACGGCGCAGCACAATCCCGTGATGGCGATGCGGCCTTCGCCGTAGCGGTCGACGAGCCGCCCGATCAGCCCGGCTTGCACGACGATCGTGACGACGCTCGACACGATGAACAGATACGACGTCTGCGCGGGACCGTAGCCCAGCACGCGTTCGGTGAACAGCGCGAATACGGTCACCCACGACGTGAACGAGATCCAGAACGTGAACTGCGTGAGCAGCAGTCGCCCCAGCAGCGGCGAGCGCAGCGACGCGCCGATCTCCGCGAGCGTCGGCGCAGTCTTCACTATGCCCTTTGATTCCGGGAGCAGCACGATCGTCAGCAGCACCGTGACCAGCTGCAAGCCGGCTGCGACGGCGAACGGGACTCGATAGCCGTACCGCACGAGCACGCCCGCCAGCGCGGGCCCGATCAGAAACCCGGCGCCCAGCGTGGCGCCGATGAGGCCGAAGGCGCGCGCGCGGTTCGCCGGGGTCGTCACGTCGGTCACGTATGCCTGCGTCACGCCGAGCCCGCCGCCGCCCAGCCCTTCGATCGCGCGCGAAACGAACACCGTCCACAACGCCGTTCCCGCGGCAAGCAGCGAGAAGCCGAGCAGGCCCGCGACCTGTGCGGCGATCAACACACCCTTGCGCCCGATGCGATCGCTCAAGCGGCCCCAGAACGGTGAAGAAAGAAGCGAGGCGACGGCGACCGTGGAGTAGATCGCGCCCACGGTGGTCGGCGATGCGCCGAAATGCTCGGCGTAGAAGGGCAGGATCGGGATCAAGATCGTGAAGCCGAGCACGTCGACGAACGTGATCGCGAGAAGGGGAACGAGCGCTCTCGGCATTCCGGACGCGATGTCGCGCGGCGGTCGCGGTCTCCTCGCCACCCCGGCGGGCGCCGTCGCGGTCGAGCTCGAGCCGCTCGGCATCGATGATTCCGGCGCGCGCTACGAGCTGCGCATCACCAACGGAACGCCGGGCGTGCTCGCCGCGAAGGTGAGCGCGGTGCGGCTCGACGAGTCGCGGCCGGTCGCCGCGCTGGCAGTCGAGGTTCAGCCGCACGCCGCGCTGCGCACCGGATTCTCGCTCGACGTGGCGGTCGCGTACGAGCGCGTCACGGCCGACGTCCGCGGCGAGGGCATCCACATGCTCGTCGAGGCGCCGCCGCCG
>JALZBE010000134.1 GCA_030947665.1 Vulcanimicrobiota bacterium
CGCCGAGCGCACGTTGCGCGCGCAGCACCCGGACCGGTTCGTCACGGCGTTCGTCGGCGTCATCGATCCGGTGACCGAGCGGTGCACGTACGCGAACGCCGGGCACCCCGGCCCGTACCTGCGGCTGCCCGACGGCGCGGTGGTGCAGATTCCGGGCGGCGGAATACCGCTCGGCCTCGACCTCGCCACGAACATCGAGGTGCAGCAGTTCGTGCTGACGCCCGGGTCCATGCTCGTGCTGTACACGGACGGGTTGGTCGAAGCGACGCGCGACGTGCTCGAAGGGGAGCGGCGCTTGGAGCTCGCGCTACGCGATCCGGCGCTGCCGCACCGCGATCGCGCGGCGCAGTTTCTGCGCGATGCGGTGCTCGGGGATGCGCCACGCGACGACGTCGCGATCATGGTCATCAGCGTGGAGATGTCGGTCCCCGTGAAGCGCTGGCGTTTCGATCCGCAGTGGCGCGATGTCGCGCTACGCGTTCGGCAGGAGCTGTGCGTCGCGCTGGAGCGCACGTCGTTGAATGCCGCGCGCCTCCTCGACGTCGAGCTCGTCTTCGCCGAGTTGATCGGTAATGCGCTGCGCCACGCGCCCGGGACCGTCGAACTGATCCTCGAAGTCCACGACGATCGGGTCGTGCTCCACCTTCTCGACAAGGGGCCGGGCTTCGCGTTCATCCCGCGGCTGCCGTCGGACTTGTACAGCGAAGCCGGACGCGGGATATTCCTCATCGCGCAGTTTGCGAACAACTTCACCGTCGAGCGCCGCCCCGGCGGGGGCAGCCACGCGCGCATCACCTTCAACATCGACCAAGGAGACGGCTCTTCATGACTTCGACCGACGCCCACGCAGAACGCGCCCGGCTCGACGCCGTTCGGCGGTACGACATCCTCGACACGCCCCCCGACGGCGCGTTCGACCGCGTGACGGCGCTCGCCGCCAAGATCTTCGACGTACCGATCGCGCTCGTGACGATCGTCGACAACGAGCGCATCTGGTTCAAGTCGCGCCACGGACTGGAGAGCGTCGATCAGATCGGTCGTGATCCCGGCCTGTGTGATTCGTGCATCCTGGAAGACCGGCCCTACGTGGTTGAAGCCGCGCGTTCGGACCCGCGAACGCTCGCGAACCCGCTGGTCGCGGGAAAGTTCGGGCTACAATTCTACGCGGCCGCACCGCTGCGCACCACGGACGGTCACCGGCTCGGGACGGTCTGCATCATCGATCGGGAGCCGCGAATGTTCTCGCCGCGGCAAGCCGAGGTGCTGCAAGGCCTCGCGGACATCGTGATGGACGAGATGGAATTGCGCATCTCGACGCTGCGCGCGCTGCGCGGAGAGGCCGCCGCGAGCTAGCCCATCAACGCAGCATGCGCGGCGTGAAGGTATATTGATGGCCGTTCAACCGCAGATCGCGTATCGCGACGTCGAACCGTCGCGCGCACTCGAGCGTCTCATCCAGGCCGAGACGGCGAAGCTCGAGCGGTTTTTTACGGGCATCGTGAGCTGCCGCGTGCTCATCGAGCACGCGCACCGCCGCCACAAGCACGGTTCGCCGTTCAACGTGCGCATCGACCTCAGCTTGCCGGGCGCGGAGCTGATCGTAAATCACGTCGACGACGTCCGCCCGGTCCCGCCGGCCAGCGACGACGAGCCGGAGCGCGTCCACAAATCCGCCGAGCGCGAGGGCCATAAGGAGCCGCAGCTCGCCGTCCGCGCCGCGTTTGCCACGCTTACACGCCGGCTGCAGGAGCACGTCAAGAAGCTCAGGCCCTGACCTGGGTCGAGAGCGTTTCCGACGGGCCCTTGAGCTTTAGAATCCAGCCTAAAATTGCACGGCTAACCCATCTATATTGACAATCGCCGATTCAGGCAGTAGGATCGAAGTATGTCGATGCAACGGTGCTGTCCTCCGGCCGCCGTGGACCGTGCTGACAGATCCGAGGACGCGGCGATGTTCAAGGCCCTCGCCGACGCGAACCGGCTGACGATGCTCGCCACGCTCGCCCGCGCCGAGGACGATGTCTGCGTGTGCGACTTCACCGGCGCGCTTCCGCTCGAGCAGCCGACGGTCTCGCATCACCTGCGCATCCTGCGCGAGGCTGGTTTGGTGACGTGCGAACGGCGCGGCACCTGGGTGTACTACCGGCTCGCCGCCGCCGCGCGCGAACGCATCGACGCCGCCACGCACTCCGTGATCCCACAGAGAGTCCTCGCATGAAGATGCACCTCAACCTCGCGACGCGCGATCTCGAACGCAGCGTCGCCTTCTACTCGACGTTGCTGGACGCGCAACCCGCCAAACAGCTCGCCGACTACGCGCTGTTCGTCACCGAGCAGCCCGGCCTGGAGCTGGCACTGGATCTCGACGACGCCGCGCAAGCCGGCCACGGTCAGCACTTCGGGATCGTCGTCGAATCCACCGATGCGGTCGACGCGCAGATCGCGCGGCTGCAAGCGGCGGGTCACGTAGTCGACGTCGAGCGCGACGAGACGTGCTGCTACGCGTTGCAAACCAAAGTGTGGGCGAGCGATCCCGAAGGCCGCCGCTGGGAAACATACGTCGTGCACGAGGAATCCGAAGCGCGCGACGATGCAGACACCTCGTGCTGCCGCACCGAAACGGCTGTCGCGTCCGGCGCGACCTGCTGCGCATCGTGACGCGCGCGGCGCGGTGAACCTGCGCGCCGTCGTTGCCGAGTTCACCGGCACGGCGTTTCTCCTCGCCGCCGTCGTAGGCTCGGGCATCATGGCGCAGCGCCTGTGCGGGGGCAACGTCGGACTCGCGCTGCTGGCGAATGCGCTCGCGACGGGCGGCGCACTCGTCGCGCTGATCCTCGCGTTCGGGCCGGTGTCCGGCGCGCATTTCAACCCTGTGGTGACGCTCGCCGACGCGTGGCAAGGCGGCGTCGCATGGACGGCCGTGCTGCCGTACATGATCGCGCAGATCGCCGGCGCGCTGTTCGGCACGGCGCTGGCGGACGGGATGTTCGGTCTGCCGTTGTTCTTCGCGTCCGGTCACGTCCGCACGGGTTCCGGCATGCTCGTGAGCGAGTTCGTCGCGACGTTCGGGCTGCTCGCCGCGATCTGGGGCTGCGTGCGCGCGCGGCCGGCGGCGACGCCGTACGCGGTCGCGGCCTACATCGTCGGCGCGTACTGGTTCACGCCGTCGACGTCGTTCGCGAACCCCGCGGTGACGATCGCGCGCTCGTTCACCGACACGTTCGCGGGCATCCGCCCGCAGGACGCGCCGGCCTTCGTCGTCGCACAGCTGCTCGGCGCCTTCGCGGCGACGGCGCTCTTCGCGTGGCTTTCCCCACTCTCGAAAGCGGCGGCCGCGGCGGTCGTCGTCCCGCACCCGGAGGTCGCGAATGCACACGGCTCCATCGGCGCTGCGCGTCCGTAGCGCGAGCGCCGGCGATCTCGACGCGATCGGGCGCATCTACAACGAGGGCATCGAAGACCGCGTCGCGACGCTCGACGAAAACCCGAGAACCACCGGCGACATGGCGGCCTGGTGGTCGGCGCATCAGGACCGGTACGCCGTGCTCGTCGCGGAGAACGCAGCCGGTGAGATCAGCGGCTGGGCATCGCTGAACCCGTACTCGAACCGCTGCGCGTACGACGGCGTGGCGGACTTGTCGGTCTACGTCGCGCGCGGCGCGCGCGGCACGGGCGTCGGCTCGCTGCTGCTGCGCGCGCTCGAGAAGACGGCGAAGGTGCACGACTTTCACAAGATCGTGCTGTTCACGTTCACGTTCAACGCGAGCGGTCAAGGCTTGTACCGCAAGCTGGGGTACCGCGAAGTCGGGACGTTCCACGAGATGGGCAAGCTCGACGGAAAATTCGTCGACGTCATGGCGATGGAGAAGACCCTCGTACCGTTCGTGCTGTTCGTCTGCCGCCACAACACGGGCCGCTCGCAGATGGCGGAAGCCTATTTGCGGCATTTTGCGGGCGATCGCGTGGAAGTCGCATCGGCGGGTACGGTCGCGGCCGACGAGCCGCATCAGGGCGTCGTCGCGGCGATGGCGGACGACGGCATCAACATCAGCGCGGCGCGACCGAAGCTGCTCGACCCGGCGGTGGCGCAGCGCGCGGACCGTATCATCACGATGGGCTGCGACGTCGAGGGCGTCGCGCACATCGACGACGACTGGGGGCTGCCGGATCCAAAAGGTCAACCGCCCGAACGCGTGCGCGAGATCCGCGACGCGGTCAAGGCAAACGCCGCGGCGCTCGCGCACGCACTGACGCTGGAATAACCGCGGTCAATCCGGTTCGTGCTTGGACGCGTTCATCGTCAGCGCGCTTTTCACCGGCGCCGGAAAGCCGCGATGGTCGCCCAACTCGCTCCCCCTGTTCACCTGGTTACCGTCGCAACGGCAGTCCCCGAGCACGTGATCGACCAAGCGGCGGCCGCCGACCTCGCTCGGCGGTGCTTCGCCTCGCGCATGGCGGATTATGACCGCTTGTCGCGCGTGTTCGGCTCGACGGGCATCGACCGGCGGTACACCACCGTTCCGTCGTCGTGGTTCGACGAACCGCACGGCTGGGCGGAGCGCACGAGCGCGTATGTCGCCGGCGCGTCCGCGCTCTTCGAGCAAGTCACCGGCAAAGCGCTCGCCGCCGCGGCGCTCGACGCTTCGCAGATCGACGCCGTTGTGTTCGTCTCGTCCACCGGTATCTCGACGCCGAGCATCGAGGCGCGGATGCTGCCGAAGTTGGGGTTTCGTCCTGATGTGATTCGCGTGCCGGTATTCGGCCTGGGCTGCGCCGGCGGCGTGTCGGGATTCGCTCTCGCCGCACGCCTCGCCGCCGCGCAGCCGCGCAGCACCGTGCTGCTCGTCGCGGTCGAACTGTGCAGCTTGGCGTTTCGCATCGACCGTGCGACGAAAGCCGACGTCATCGCCGCCTCGTTGTTCGCCGACGGTGCGGCGGCCGCGATCCTCTCCAGCGGCGACGGTGCCGGTCCCGTTATCGTCGGCGCGACGGAACATCTCTGGCCCGAGACGCTCGACGTGATGGGCTGGACCGTGGACGAAGTCGGGCTCGGCGTGGCGCTCTCGCGATCGCTGCCGTCGTTTGTCGCGTCACGTTATCGCGAGGTCTACGACGGCGCCGTGACGCGCATGGGACTCGATCGCGAGCGGGTCGAGCGCGTCGTCTGCCATCCCGGCGGCGCCAAGGTGCTCGACGCGCTGGAAACCGCGCTCGACGTTCCGGCCGGTACGCTGGACCACGAGCGCACCGTGATGCGCGACTTCGGCAACATGTCGTCGCCGACGGCGCTGTTCGTGCTCGAACGCGCGCTGCAGGCGGGGCTGCCGCCGCTCGCGGTGTTCGCCGCGCTCGGACCGGGTTTCACGGCGAGCTTCGTCGCGCTGGCGCAACCGGGATGACGAGCGGCACGCTGCTGCTCGCGTTCCTGACGCTGCAGCGGCTGAGCGAGCTCGTCATCGCGTCGCGCAACACCAAGGCGCTGCTCGCGCACGGTGCGTACGAGCGCGGCGCCGGCCACTATCCGGTAATGGTCGCGCTGCATGCGACGTGGCTGGCGTCGCTGTGGTTCTTCGGCTGGAACCAGGCGGCATCGGCGCCGTTCGTCGTGGTCTTCGCGGTGCTGCAAGCCGGCCGGCTTTGGGTGCTGCTGGCGTTGGGCCGGCGTTGGACGACGCGCATCATCATCGTGCCCGGCCTCGCTCCGGTCACATCGGGCCCGTTTCGCTTCGTGCGGCATCCGAACTATCTCGTCGTCGCGCTCGAGATCCCGTGCGTGTCGCTCGCGCTCGGCCTGGTTTGGCACGCCGCGTTGTTCGCGGCCCTGAACTTTGCCATGCTGTGGTGGCGCATCCGTGCGGAAAACCACGCATTCACGGAGCAGAGCGTTCGCACGCCTGCTGAAACCGAATGCGTGGTGGGTACGTTAGCGTACGGCGTCCCTGGGGATCGCTAGTAAGCGAGCACTTCAATCCGGCGCCAACCCTCAGGAGTTATTTCGACCCCATGGGCTCACGCAACGGTAACCTGCTCTCCGGCACGATCCTGATTTCGATCCACGTCGCCGCCCTTGCGGCGTTTTGGCCGGGGTTCTTCCACTGGTCGTCGGTCGTCGTGATGGCGATCCTGATCTACGCCACCGGCGGGATCGGCATCGCGCTCGGTTTCCACCGCACGCTTACGCACCGCAGCCTGCGGCTGTGGAAGCCGCTTGAATACGTGGTCGCCGTCTGCGGCTGCCTTTCGCTTCAGGGTTCTCCGATCGAGTGGGTCGCGACGCACCGCGCGCATCATGCGCACACCGACCGCGAAGGCGACCCGCACGATGCGAACGCCGGCTTCCGCTGGTCACATTTCCTGTGGATGGTGCTGCCGAACCCGAACGTCCTGACGCTCGAGCAGAAACACCGCTACGCGGCCGATCTCTATGCGGACCCGTTCTATCGCTTCCTCGACAAATTCCACGGGGTGCTCACGCTCGTGCTCGCCGCGGTGCTTTTCGCGTTCGGCGGCGCGTCTTGGGTGATCTGGGGCGTGTTCGTTCGGCTCGCGCTCGTGTACCAGTTCACGTGGCTCGTGAACAGCGCGGCGCACAAGATCGGCTACCGCTCGTTCCGCACCGACGACCGCTCGACGAACTGCTGGTGGGTCGCGCTGCTCGGCTGGGGCGAAGGCTGGCACAACAACCACCACGCATTCCCGTTCTCGGCGCGCCACGGACTGCGCTGGTTCGAGCTGGACGTCACGTGGCTAACGGTCAAAGTGCTCGCGTTCTTCCGCCTCGCCACGGATCTGAAGCTGCCGACACAGCAAATGATCAGCCGGCTGCGGCTGCACCAATCGACCGCCCAGACCGACTGATCATCGCGGGCT
>JALZBE010000583.1 GCA_030947665.1 Vulcanimicrobiota bacterium
TCATTCATCGAGGAGAAGCTGCGCGACGGGTACGACATCGTTTCGAAGCCCGAAGTGAACGGGGCGCTCGCCATCAAGGAACGGTTCCCCGACGCGGTTCTCATCTTCATCGTCCCCGACAAGTTCTCGTATCTTCGCTCGCGCCTCGAGACGCGGCGCACCGAGACGAACGAACAGATCGCCGCGCGGCTGGAAATCGCGCACGACGAGTTCACCTTCGCTCGGCGGTTCGATTATCTCGTGATCAACGAGGAAGCTCAACCGCAGCAGGCGGTCGACGACCTCGCGGCGATCGTGCGGGCCGAACGGTACCGCATCCATCGCGTCCCCGACACTCGCCTCAAAGAATTGGAAGACTCATGAGCGACTCAGTTTTCGGCGACCTCGACGGCCTGCTCCGGCACGTGGACTCGAAGTTTTCCCTGGTCAACGTCGTGACCAAGCGCGCCAAGCAGCTCAACAACGGGGCACCTCCGCTCACGGAGCGCGTGAACCCGAACAAGCCCGTGTCGACGGCGTTCAACGAAGTGCGCCTCGGCAAGATCCCGTACAAGCGCACCAAGGAAGGCATCAAGTAGCACAGCCTGCGGTCAGCAGAATGGTGACGGACTGAGCGCAGTCGAATGGTGAATTGATGACGAGGTTGTTGCGAAGTCGGACCTGGGGGCCCCGCGCCGAAGGCGTGGGGGGCGCGCAGCCTGGGGCGGAGCGCCTTTAATGTGCGGTATCGTCGGGTATATCGGCAAGCGGGACAGCGTCCCCATCATCATGGACTCGCTGCGGCGGCTGGAGTACCGCGGGTACGACTCCGCCGGGATCGCGGTGATCGACGCGGACGGCCACCTCGTCGGCTCGAAGGCCGAAGGCAAGCTGGCCAACCTCGCCGCCCGGCTCGCCAACGGCGAGTCGCTGCACGGCACGACGGGCCTCGGCCATACGCGCTGGGCGACCCACGGCCGTCCCTCCGACGCGAACGCGCACCCGCACATGGACTGCACGGGGCGCTTCGCCGTCGTGCACAACGGCATCATTGAAAACTACGCGGCGCTGCGCGCGCAACTGCTCGCGCAAGGCCACGTCTTCAAGTCGGAGACCGACACCGAGGTGCTCGCCCACCTCATCGAGACGCGCTTCAAAGGCGACCTCGTGCAGGCCGTGCGCGAGACGCTCGCGCTCGTGCGCGGCGCCTTTGCGCTCGGCATCATTTCTTCGGACACGCCGGGACGGCTGATCTTCGCGCGCAACGGCGCGACGCCGCTCATCGTAGGGCTGGGCGACCAGGAGATGTTCGTCGCATCCGACATCCCGGCGATGCTGCAGTACACCAAGCGCATCATCATCCTGCAAGAGGGCGAGGTCGTCGACGTCGGGCAGGACGGCTACACGCTCACCGCGTTCGACGGTAATCCCATCGAGCGCGAGGTGCAGCAGATCTCGTGGGACGCGACGTCGGCAGAGAAAGCCGGCTTCAAGCACTTCATGCTCAAGGAGATCTTCGAGCAGCCCAACGTCGTCAAGGAGACGCTCGCGGGCCGCATCGACGACGACCACGACGTGCAGCTCGGCGCCGAACTGAAGATCGACGAGATCGTGCTGCGCGCGATGACGAAGATCTCGATCACCGGCTGCGGCACCGCGTACCACGCCGGCATGGTCGGGATGTACCTGATGCGCGCGCTGTGCAAGCTGCCTGTCGAGATGGAGCTCGCCAGCGAATTTCGCTACGGCGACCGCTTCATGGACGCGCGCACGCTCACGATCGCGATGTCGCAGTCCGGCGAGACCGCCGACACGATCGAGGCGGTAAAGATCGCCAAGGACGAAGGCGCGCCGATCATCGGCATCTCCAACGTCGTCGGTTCACATCTCACCCGCATGGCCGATGCGACACTGTACACGCGCGGCGGGCCTGAGATCTCGGTCGCAGCGACCAAGACGTACGTTTCGCAGGCGATCGCCGCCGTGCTGTTGGCGCTCTACCTGGCGCGCGTGCGCAAATCGGCGCCGATCGAGCGCCTGCGCGAGATCGCCGAGAACACGAAGCTGCTGCCCGCGGCGATCGACGTCGTGCTCAACACCTCGGACGACGTGAAGAAGGTCGCGAAGAAAGTGCGCAAGGCGCGCTCGGCGCTGTTCTTGGGCCGCTACGTGAACTTCCCGACGGCGCTCGAAGGCGCGCTCAAGCTCAAGGAGATCAGCTACATCCACGCCGAGGGCTACGCCGCCGGCGAGATGAAGCACGGCCCGATCGCGCTGCTCGACGCAAAGACGCCGGTGATCGGCATCGTGACCGAAGGCCGCGTGCGCGAGAAGATCCTCTCGAACATCGCCGAGTCCAAAGCGCGCGAAGCCCCGATCGTCCTGGTCGCGAACTACGGCGACGAAGAAGCGGCCGCGCTCGCCGACCACGTCTTATGGGTCCCGCGCGTCGACGAGCTGCTGTCGCCGATCGTCAACGTGATTCCGCTGCAGCTCCTCGCCTACCACATCGCGGACATCGACGGCAAAGACGTCGACCAACCCCGGAACCTCGCCAAGAC
>JALZBE010000584.1 GCA_030947665.1 Vulcanimicrobiota bacterium
GGCCGGAGCTGGGGACTCGCCGGCGGCGGCGGCGGCGGGTTGCGGCGCTTGCGTCGCCTGCGCGACCGCCTTGCCCGTGCCGGGGTGCGCATACTGCCACCACTCGTAGCCCACGAAGGCGACCAGCACGACCGCGACGAGCGTCGCGACAACGGCCCACAGCGACGGCCCGGTGCGCTCGTTGTCGCTCAGCGTCGCAGCCGAAGCAGACGGGACGACCGGTCGCTCGACCGGCGACGTCTGGTTGAACCGCCCGACCGCGTCTTCGGCGTCTTTGCCCAGGTAACGCGCATAGGTGCGGATGAACCCGCGGACGTAGACCGGCGCACCGATCGACTTCCAGTCCTCGTTCTCGATGGCGTTGAGGTAGACCGAACGGATGTGGATCTGTTCGGCGACGTCCGAGAGAGTCAACCCGCGCGCTTCTCGCGCGCTGCGGAACTCTTCGCCGAGCGCTGGCATTGGTCGAACCTTCGCGGGTGCACCCGGTTCTCCCGGTGCGCGGTTTACACGATGAGAAGACGATGAGCGAACGAGAACGTGTGGTCGCCGCGATGAGCGGCGGCGTCGATTCGGCGGTTGCGGCGGGCCTGCTGGCGGAGGCGGGCTACGACGTCGTGGGCGTCACGATGAAGATGTACGCGCCGACGAAGCCCGCGCACGCGAAGTCGTGCTGCGGCGCCGACGACTTCGACGACGCGCGCCGCACCGCGGCCGCGCTGGGCATCCCGCACTACGTGCTCGACTTCGAGGAGACGTTCCGGCGCAACGTGATCGACCGGTTCGCGCGCGACTACGCGCAGGGCCGCACGCCCAACCCGTGCGTGTCGTGCAACAACGAGGTGAAGCTCGGAACGCTGCGCGCGTACGCCGACCGTCTGGGCGCGCGCTGGGTCGCGACGGGCCACTACGCGCGCCTCGAGCACGGTGCCGACGGCCCGCACCTCTACCGCAGCGACTCGCCCAAGGACCAAGCCTACGCGCTGGCGCAGCTGACCCGGGCCCAGCTGGACCGGCTGCTGCTGCCGGTCGGCCAGATGACGAAGGCGGAGACGCGCGCCCACGCCGCGCGGCTGGGCCTGCCGGTCGCGGAGAAGACGGAGTCCCAGGACATCTGCTTCGTGGAAGGCGGCGACTATCGCGAGGTGCTGGCCGAGCTCGCCCCGGCGACCACGCGCCCGGGCGACGTAGTCACGACGGCCGGCGAGCTGGTCGGCACGCACGCGGGCATCGGCGGCTATACGGTAGGCCAGCGCCGCGGCTTGCCGTCGGGCGAGAACCCGCGCTACGTGACGCGCATCGACGCGGCGACGAACACGATCGTGATCGGCCGCGAGGACGAGCTCGGCGTGGACGCGCTCGAGGCGGACGAAGTGAACCTGATTCGCCCGGAGCGATTCACCGGCGGGCGCGCGCGCGTGCTGGCAATGACACGGTACCGCGCGAAGCTCGCAGCGGCCGATGCGGTGATCGCGGACGACGGCACGCTTCGGCTGACGTTCGACGAGTCACATCGCGCGGTAACGCCGGGCCAGCTCGTCGCATTATTCAACCAGGATGGAATCGAAGTGATCGGCGCGGCCACGATCCGCGAAACGGTGTAGCACCCATTAAGACGAATCCGAACTTTCCCCATGAGCCGTATGCAAAGCGGCGAGATAGCGTTCAAGTGCCACTTTTTCGAGGTCAGCCATGTATGCGATGAATTCGGTAGGATCACCCACGCCAGGAATCGCTACCTGCGAGCGCTGTAGCACGTCGAAGTAGCGTGGCTTTTCTTCGGGGCCGATAAGGATCGGGACGAAGCCTTCGCGGATCAAGTGGAGATTCTCCAAGAGCCTCGCGGTTCTACCGTTTCCGTCCTTGAACGGATGAATAGTCAGCAAGTCAAAATGAAGCGTCGAAGCGACTCGAATGGGATGATCACCGTTCGACATGCCTTCGTCATAGCGCGCGAGCATTTCATCTACCAACCGCGGCACCTCACGCAACTGCCCGCCGTACGAAACATCGCCGACGATGGTCCGATGAAGATCCAGCACGGTTTCAAGCACGATCTTCGCACGCTGTTGCGCCAAATCGAGCATCGCCGAGTAAGCCTTTTGCCCGTTCACGGCATCGAGATGGTCCGACATCGGCTTGCCGCTAATCGCCACGCCATGCTCGAGAATCACCAATGTCTCGCCGAGGGTCAGCGTGCTTCCTTCAACCGCATTGGTCGCGTACACGAACAAAGCGTCTTCGGCTCGCCACTGCGGCCACAGCAACTGGATACGATCCTCATGTAATGGTCGCAGTGCGTCTAGCTTACTTTTCAACGCGTTCGCCCACATCGATGTGCATCATTCCGAAGCTGCTTTGAATTTCGTTCGCGCAACCCGTTGATGCGAACGCATGTTCGTGCTATAATTTCGTTGCGATTCTTCGCGATTTATCACTAAGCGGCTCGGCCGGTGTTATAGCACCGACCGAGCCCGTCACCCGATGGAAGTGCATCGAATGACAACCTGCGAGTTCGACGTATCAACGTCGAGCC
>JALZBE010000585.1 GCA_030947665.1 Vulcanimicrobiota bacterium
CGCGGCGGAGGGTCTGACGCTCAGCCCAACGCTCAACGCAAAACTGGATCGAATCTATCTCACCGCGTACGACGAAACGATTCAGCGCCACGCGCTCGCCCAGCGCGACGGGACGACCTATGTGTCGACCGGCGACATCGAGGCCGAGTGGCTCCGCGACGCAAGCGCGACCGTCCGGCCGTACATCGGGCTCTCGCAGCACGACGGCGAGGTCCAGCAAAAGCTGCGCGGCGTGGTCGCGCGCCAGGCGAAGTACATCCTCATCGACCCGTACGCCAACGCGTTCTCGTCGAGCTATCACGTCGTGGAGCACAAGTTCGAGGTCGACTCGCTGCTCTACCCGATCTGGTTCGCCTACGACTACTACAAGCAGACCGGCGACCGCAGCATCTTCACGCCCGAGGTGCGGCGCGCGTTCGAACGTGTGGTCGCGACGATGCGCGACGAGCAGCACCACGCGCAGCGCTCGCACTACCGCCACCCGCAGCTGGCGAACAACGGCCGCGGCAGCGCGGTGCGGTACACCGGAATGGTGTGGACCGGATTCCGCCCGTCCGACGACCCGGTGCGCTACCACTACAACATCCCGGTCAACATGTTCGCATCGGTGGTGATGAAAGACCTGACCACGATCGCGCGCGACGTGTGGCACGATGACCGCCTGGCCCGCAACACGTGGGGGATGTCGGTCGAGATCCAGCGCGGCATCGAGCAGTACGGCACGCTCGAGCTCAAGCCGTTCGGCCGGATCTATGCCTACGAAGTCGACGGCCGCGGCCACACCAACGTGATGGACGATGCGAACATTCCGTCGCTGCTGTCGATCCCGTACTTCGGTTACCTCCCCAAGACGAACTCGTTGTACCTCGCGACGCGCCGGTTCGCGCTGTCCGACCGCAACCCGTACTTCTTCCGCGGCAAGTACGCGCAAGGCATCGGCAGCCCGCACACGCCGCATGGCTACGTGTGGCCGCTCGCGCTGTGCGTGCAGGCGCTGACGGCGACCGACGACGCGGAGGTCGACCAGATCTTCGGCTGGATCGCGGTATCGGACGTGGGCGACCACCGCTTGCACGAGTCGTTCAACGCGGAGTGGCCCGAATCGTACACGCGCGAAGACTTCGCATGGCCCAACGCACTGTACGCCGAGCTCATCATGACGCGGCGCGGTCAGACCTTCGCGGAGCGCTAACTTCTCGCGCTGAGCGCTACCGCGGTGGTTCGTCGGCGCCCGCGCGGCGGGCGAAGTCGAGCGCGAACGCCGTCTGCACCGCCGCGAGCGGGCCGACGCTGAGCGCGTCGATCGGAAGGTTGGCCCAGAAGTCCGCGTGCGGTACGGCGCGCTTCACGAGGACGTCGAACACGACGCTGGCGATCAGCGTCGGTACGATCGTCGCGAAGCCGAGCACGCACACGCGCACGAAGTTTCCGCGCCGCAGCGACAGCCCGATCGCCCGCGTGAAGCTGGTGAGCAGCGCGATCAGCGGACGTTCGCCGCTCAGCGCGGCGATCGGACCGGCCAGGTTGACGATGCCCCACATCAGCCAGACGAACGGCGCCATGATCAACGCGAGCGCCGGCGGATCGGGCAGCGTGCCGACGGCCGAAAGCGGTAAGGTCACCTGCACGATGAGTTGGATGACGATCATCGCGCCGAGCACCGCGGGCCAGCGTTCGAGCGCGCCGGCGAGCAGCGTGCGCGATGAGACGTGCTCGCCCGCGACGCGCGTCGCGACGCCTAGCGCGACGGCGGCGACGATGAACGCGAGGCCGAACACCTCGGTGTAGATCAGCACGAGCAGCTTGAGCGCGCTCGCGTTGGGCGTCCGCGCCGGCCACAGCGCTTCGAGCGCGCCGCACAGCGCGAACACGCCCAGGCTCAGCGCTAGATAGAGCGGAGCGCGCTTCGCCCACGCCACGAAGCCGAGGTCGATGAGCCCCCCGATGCTCGGCGGGAGCCGCTCGCCTTCGTCGGCGGCGTTCACGCCGCGCGCAATGCGCGGAGGAAGAAGCGCAGCGTTGCGGTGCCCGAGCAGACGGCGACGTCGTCCGGATCGGTGTAGACGCGGCCGTCGATCTCGACGACGTACGTGCCGGACGTCAATCCGGCGAGCGTCGATCCGATCACTCGCTCGCGCTTGTCCTGCGGTGCGCGCGGGCCGAGCGCTTCGATGACGGCGGCGGTCAGCAGGTCGCCGACGCGCAGCGGCGTGGCGAGCGCGAATGCGGTCGAAGCGGTGCGAGAGACCGCGGAGACGTCGATCGGGACAGCAACCCGGAGCATACCGACGAGGCTCTTTCACCCAAGGGCGGGGGCCCTCCCGGTAGGCGCGGAACGTCCTTCGCGATGCCCGATCCGCCTCGCCGTCGTCGCTCCACGCCGCCGCCGTCGCGGCGCTCGTCCGAGTCCTCGAACCTGCTGCCGACCGTCGCGCTCGGCGTCGGTGTCGTGGTCGCTGGCCTCGGGATCGGTGCGTTTTTGTCGGCCGTGCAGCATCGCGGCGCCACGACGACCACGACGTCGTCATCGACCG
>JALZBE010000586.1 GCA_030947665.1 Vulcanimicrobiota bacterium
GGCGAAGGCGCTGCTCGACGAGGCCGGCTGGACGCCCGGACCCGACGGCATCCGCACGAAGGACGGCAAGCGGCTCGCGTTCCAGCTCTCGACGCAGGTCGAGTCCGTGACCGCGCACCTCGTCCACACGCAGGCCCAGGTCTATTGGAAAGCGATCGGCGCCGACGCCGAGATCAAGAACTACCCGAGCGTCTCGTACTTCGACCAGACGACAAAAGGCATTCTCGCCGGCGGCAAGTTCGACATCGGGATGTATGCCTGGTCCGGCGCTGCCGAGGTGGACCAAAGCGCGATCTACTCTGCGCATTTCATGCCGCCGCACGGGCAGAATTATCCGCGCTGGAGTAACGCGCGCGCGACGGCGGCCATGGACCACGCCAACCTCAGCATCGATCCGAAGGTCCAAGTCGCCGACTACAAGATCGTGCAGCAGGAGTTCGCGAAAGACGATCCGTCGATCATCCTCTGGTTCCGCAAGCTCGTGATCAGCACGCCGAGCGACATGAAGGAGTTTACCGCGACACCGGTGATCCTCACGCCGTTCTGGAACCCCTGGGTCTATCATTTCTGACCGTCGCGCGGTCGCGTCCGCACTCGCGCTCCTCGCCTGCGCGGCGCTGCCCGGCGCGTCAGGTGCGCAAGCCGCACGGCATCCGTACACGATCCCGCACGTGCTGCGCTACGCGACCGGCGAGGACATCGTCGGGCTCAACCCGCACCTGAACTCCCAGCTCGTCGTCAGCTACATGGGTTCGCTGGCGATGGCGTGGCTCGTGCGCTACGACAAGCAGGACCGGCCCGTCCCGGAACTCGCGACCGCCGTTCCCTCGCGCGCCAACGGCGGTATCTCTGCGGACGGCAAGACCATCACGTACCACCTTCGGCGTGACGCGCGGTGGTCGGACGGCGTGCCGTTCACTGCCGACGACGTGCGGTTCTCCGCCGACGTCGTGCGCAACCCGTCGAACAACGAGCTCACGCACGTCGGCTTCGACCTGATCGACCGCGTCGAGACGCCGGACCGCTACACCGTGGTGTTCCGCCTCACGCGCCCGCACGCGGGCTTCTACGTGAACTTCTTCGGCTCGGCGTTCGCGCAGCCGTGCATCCTGCCCAAGCATCTCCTCGACAAGGAGAAGACGATCAACGAGGCGTCGTACAACGCGCTGCCGGTCGGGATCGGCCCGTTCAAGTACGCGTCGTGGAAGCGGGCCGACAAAGTCGAGCTCGTCCCCGACCCACTGTACTTCGGCCGCAAGCCCAAGCTCGAGCGCGTGATCTTCAAGATCGTGCCGAACCGCGACACCGTGCTCACCCAGCTCACGACGCACGAGATCGATCTGTGGCTGCCGGTGCCGGCGGCGTACTACGACCGCGTCCACGCGCTGCCGGCGGTGCGCGTCACGCGCCGGTCGGGGTTCGGTTACAACCACATCGACCTCGAGACCCAGCACGGCGCGCTGCGCGATCCGGTCGTGCGGCGCGCGCTGCGGCTCGCGGCCGACCGCGCGACGATCCTGGGCAAGGTGCGCCACGGCGTCGGCATCCTCGCGGAGACCGTGATCCCGCCCGCGCATCCGTTCCACCTCGACGCGCCGCTGATCCCGTTCGACGCCTCCGCGGCCAACAAGCTGCTCGACGCCGGCGGCTGGAAGCGCGGCAGCGACGGCATCCGCGCGAAGAACGGCGAGCGGCTTGCGTTCGCCTTCGCGATCGGCACCGGCTTGCCCGATACCGAGCAGATCGTCGAGCTGCTGCGTGCGAGCTGGGCGCAGATCGGCGTCACGTTCGAACTGCGCAAATACCCGTCCCCGCTGTTCTTCGCCCCCGCGCAGACGGGCGGTATCATCTACGGCGGCAAGTACGACGCGACGATCTACGCCTGGATCCTCGGGCCGAACGCCGATCTCACCAACCTGTTCGCATGCGACCGCTTTCCGCCAAAAGGGGCGAACATGCCGCGCTACTGCGACCGCGAGGTCGACCGCGCGCTGGCACGGTACGACCTGACGTACGACGAAGCGGGCCAGCGCGCGGCGCTGCGCTTCGTGCAAGAACGTCTCCTGCGCGACGTGCCGACGATCGTACTCGACGCGCGCGAGGACGTGTTCGCGTACAACGACGACCTCCATGGATTCCGGCCTAACCACGTCACCGCGTTCGACGATCTCGTCGACGCCGACATCTGACAAAAATCCAATGCGATTGAGGAGCGTACCCGTGAAGAGAGCTCTGGCGACCATGGCGGCGTGCGTGCTGCTCGCGGCGTGCACGAAGACGAGCGAGGTGGCGACGACGTCGGGTCAAGCCGGCGCACCGGGCGGACCGCACAACAGCTATACGGTGGCGCACACGCTGCGCATCGGCGACACCCAAGACATCACGTCGCTCAACCCCCACCTCGCGTCGGCCGCGTCTCTGGGCAACCTTTCAGAGCTCACGATGGCGTACCTCGTTCGGTACGACGCCGACAACCGGCCCGTCCCGGAGCTCGCGACCGAGGTTCCCTCGCAGGCGAACGGCGGCGTGAGCA
>JALZBE010000135.1 GCA_030947665.1 Vulcanimicrobiota bacterium
CATCAACCGCGTGACCGTACCCAGGTACGTCTCGCCGATCTTCACTTCTTTGGTGAGCGCTTCGACCATGTTCTTCGCCTTCTCCGCGCCCTCGGCGTTGGGACCGGCGATGAACACGCGGCCGTCGTTCTCGATGTCGATCTTCACGCCGGTGTCGGCGACGATCTTGTTGATCACCTTGCCGCCGGGCCCGATCACGTCCTTGATCTTGTCGGGGCTGATCTGCAGCACGATCATGCGCGGCGCGAACTCGGACAGCTCGGCGCGCGGTTCGGTGATCGTCTCTTTGAGCTTCTCGATGATGAACAGGCGCGACTTCTTCGCTTCCGCGAGCGCTTCGCGCATGATGTCGATCGTGATGCCGGCGACCTTGATGTCCATCTGGATCGCCGTGATGCCTTCGGTGGTGCCGGCGACCTTGAAGTCCATCTCGCCCAGCGAGTCTTCGAGGCCCTGGATGTCGGTGAGGATCGCGTGCTTCTTGCCTTTGAGCACGAGCCCCATGGCGACGCCCGCGACGTGCCCCTTGATCGGCACGCCCGCATCGAGCAGCGCGAGCGTGGAACCGCAGACCGACGCCATCGACGACGAGCCGTTCGATTCGAGCACTTCGCTGATCAGGCGCAGCGTGTAGGGGAACTCGTCCTCCGGCGGCAGCACCGGCACGAGCGCGCGCTCCGCGAGCTGCCCGTGACCGATCTCGCGGCGGCCGGGGGCGCGCATCGGGCGCGTCTCGCCGACCGAGTACGGCGGGAAGTTGTAGTAGTGCATGTAGCGCTTGTTGGGTATGTCGAGGATCCCGTCCAAACGCTGATGATCGCTGATCGAACCGAGCGTCGCGGCGGTGAACACTTGCGTCTGACCGCGCGTGAACACGCCCGAACCATGGACGCGCGGCACGTAGTGCACCTTGCTCCAGATCGCGCGGATCTCGTCGGGCTTGCGGCCGTCGGGCCGGATCTGCTCGTCGACGACCATGGTGCGGAGCTCGTCCTCTTCCATGGCCTTGACGACTTTGTCGAACTCTTTGTTCTTCGAATCTTCGATCAGCGCGCGAACGTGCGCGTCGTCTTTTTTCGCGAGCTTCTCGAGCGCTGCGTCGCGTGAGAGCTTGTCGAATGCCGCGTTGCGCTCGAGCTTGTCGACGACGCGCATCGCCTTGCCGACTTCCTTTTGGAAGTTCTTGCGAACCCACGCGTCGAGCTTCTCGTCGGTCTTGAGCAACGGGTAGACCCGCTTCTTCTTGCCGACTTTTTTCGCGAGCTGGTCGATCGCTTTGACGATCTTCTTGATTTCTTCGTGCGCGAACGCGACCGCGTCGAGGAACACCTCCTCCGAGATCTCTTTCGCGCCGCCTTCGACCATCATCACGGCGTCGAGCGTGCCGGCGACGACGACTTCCATCCCGCCGCTCTCATACTGCTCGAGCGTGGGATTGGTGATGAACTTGCCGTCTTCGCCGCGTCCGACGCGGACGGCGGCGACGTTCTTGTCGAACGGGATGTCGCTCACGGCGAGCGCTGCGCCGGCGGCGCAGACGGCGATCACGTCGCTGTCCAGGCCCGGATCGGTCGAGAGGACCGTCGCGATGATCTGGATGTCGTTGCGGAAGCCGGCGGGGAACAAGGGGCGGAGCGGGCGATCGATCTGTCGCGCGCTGAGCACGCCGTGCTCGGACGGGCGGCCTTCGCGCTTGATGTAGCCGCCCGGGATCTTGCCCGCCGCGTACATCTTCTCTTCGTAGTCGCAGGTGAGGGGGAAGAAGTCGATTCCCTCACGCGGTTTTTCGGACGCCGTAGCGGCGCATAACACGACGATCTGGTCGCCGTAGCGGACGAGAGCGGACCCGTTGGCTTGCTTCGCAAGCTCCCCCGTCTCAATGACGAGCGTACGGCCACCGATCTCGAGCGAGACGGATTCTGGCACTGGTACTCCTAGATTTTCAGTTCTTGTTGTTCGTTTGATTGTTATATTGAACAGGCCAGGGTTCGCCGGAATTCGAGATGCGGCCTCTGCAATGAAAGAACCGGCGAGGGGCTCCCCCGCCGGTTCTGGTGAGTCTTACTGCTAGCGACCGGTTAGCGGCGCAGGCCGAGGTCTGCGATGAGCTTGCGGTAACGGTCCAGATCTTTGTTCTGGAGGTAGGCGAGCAGGCGCCGGCGCTGGCCGACCTGCATGAGCAGGCCGCGGCGGCTGTGGTGATCCTTCTTGTGGATCTTCAAGTGCTCGGTGAGCTGGTTGATCGACGCCGTGAGGATGGCGATCTGGACGTCGGCCGAGCCGGTGTCGTTGGGACCGCGGCCGTATTTGGTCGACAGGTCCGACTTCTGTTCTTTGGTCAGGGGCACGGGGTGCTAGGGCTCCTTTCGACTCGCGCGTCCGCAGACTCCGTGGGTCCGCGACGGCGACCGACGGATCATACCATTCTGAGAGAACCGCGTCAAAGCGGGTACCAAGCACCGCGGATGCCCGACCCGTCGATGAGCCCCCCGCCGTTCGACGCAGCGAGCGCCGGCGACAGCCGCGCGGTGCGATATTTTCGCGTGCTCTCCGAAGCCGGGCGCCTGTTTGCGGAATCGTTCGAACTCCAGCGTACGCTCGACGCGCTCGTGCAGCTGACCGTCCCCGAGCTGGCCGACGCGGTCGCCATCAACATCGTCGACGACGACGGCGTCACGCGGACCGCGGCGCTCGACGTGCACGATCCGGCGCACCGCCCGTTGCTCGAGCAGTTGCGCGACGCCTACGTCGTCGATCGTGATTCGGATAGCGGCCCCCGTGTCTTCACGCACGACCCCGGCTTTCGCGAGCACGGCACCGCAAGCTGGATCGCGCCCGACCGCTTGCCGGTGCTCGAAGTGCTGGGCTACCGCACGAGCCTCGTCGTGCCGCTGGTGTCGCACGGCGTGCTGCGCGGCAACCTCGTGTGCCATTGGTCGCACAAGACGCGCGAGTTCGACGCGTTCTCGCTGACGCTGTTCGAAGAGCTCGCACGCCGCGCGGCGGTGGCGATCGAGAACGCGCAGATGTACCGCCGCGAGAAACGCATCGCGGACGAAGTGCAGAAGGCGCTGCTGCCCGCCGCGCTGCCCGACGTCGCGGGCTACGCGTTCGACGCGGTGTATTCGTCGAGCGAGCGCGACGTGGAGGTCGGCGGGGATTGGTTCGACGCCTTCGTGCTGCCGGACGGGCGCGTCGTCATCTCGATCGGTGACGTGTTCGGGCGCGGGTTGCACGCCGCCGTCGTGATGTCGTCGATCCGCCACGGCCTTCGCGTCCTCGCTCTGCAGCAGTCGCAGCCCGACTCGATGCTCGCGGTGATCGACGAAGCGCTCGCGCGCGACTATCCTGACGCCGCCGCGAGCGCCGTCGTCGGCGTGCTCGATCCCGCCGCGCAGACGCTGACCTACGCGATCGCCGGCCACCACGGCCCGTTGCTGCGCACCTCCGACGGCGAGGTGATCGCGCTGCGCGGCGTCGGCGTACCGCTCGGCGTGCGCGGCCCGGTGAAACCGAACGTGCAGACCGTCGCGCTGCCGCTCGGGGCGACGCTCGTATTCTTCACTGACGGCTTGATCGAGTCGGACAAGGACATCACGCGCGGTGAGCAACGGCTGCATGCGGCACTGCGCAACGGCGCCATCGCCGGGGCAACGCGTCCCGCCGATGCGATCAAGCGGCACATGCTTGCGCGCGGTGCGAACGACGACGTCGCGGTGCTGACCGTAACCGTGCGCGGCGCGATCCCGACGCGCACGCAGGCGGCGCCGACGCCCGCGTGGGTATTTCGCGCCGATGACGCGCGCTCCGCGGAGGACGCCCGTACCGGCTTCATCGCGTTCTTGCGCACGCGCGGCGTACGCGACGCGAACTACGCCGCCGCAGAGCTCGTGTTCGGCGAGCTGATCGGCAATGTCGTGCGCCACGCGCCGGGGCCGATCACCGTGGAAGTCGACTGGAACGCGGTCGATCCGATCCTGCACGTGATCGATCGCGGACCGGCGTATGACGTCGAAGCGAGCTTGCCCGACGATCTCCTGAGCGAGAGCGGCCGCGGGCTGTTCTTGGTGTCCGTGCTCGGCGAAGACTTCTCCGTGACGACGCTGCCCGGCTACGGCAACCACGCGCGGGTGCGCCTGCGGATCGAGCGCTTCGAACGCATCGCGTCGGGCCGCGACCAACGCTGACGCGAGGACGTCTGAACTACGAGGCCAGGTTCTCCGGCGGCTCGTCGACGGCGGTCTTGATCGTCTCGCGCAGCGCTGCGAGCTCGCTCGGGAGGCTCGTCGTCTGCTGGTTGAGCGCTTCGAGCGCCGTCAGCACGCGGCGCGCCTCCGCGCGGTCGACCGGCACGTAGAGCGTGCGCGCGAGTTCCTGGTCGAGCCGCTCGATCGCGCGCTTGGCCATATTCGCTTGGCCGAACGCGTACGCGTGGTGGCTGGCGTTTCCGAGCAGCTCGAGCTCCGACTCGAGCCAGTCGCGGTAGTCTTTGAGCAAGACGTCCTCCTGTGGGCGCGGAACCGACGGTGGTGTGAGTGATGACGGCTTCGTGACGGTCGCGCGCGTCGCGGACGTCGCGCCGGGTACGGGGAGGGCCGTCGTCGTCGGCTCGCGCGAGATCGCGCTGTTCAACGTCGGCGGGACGTTCTATGCCCTCGACAACACGTGTCCCCACCAAGGCGGGCCGCTGGCCGAGGGCTGGATCGAAGGCACGCGGGTGACCTGCCCGTGGCACGCGTGGACGTTCGAGCTGACGGACGGCAGCATGACGCTGGGCGATTACGCGTCGGTGGAGCCGTTCGACGTGCGCGTGCGCGGCGACGAGGTGCAGGTCAGCCGCACGCCGCGCCCGGGCTCCCGCTAGCGGGCGTTCGCGCCCCGAGCGGCACGGAAAGCCGAAGCGTTACCGACGACGGCGGGCCGGCGCGGTCGACGCTCGTTAGATAGACTTTGTCCGCGAGGTTGTCGACGGCCAGTGACAGCGCGGCGCCGCCGGTCGCGCGCAGCGTCAGCCGGCCGCCGACGAGGACGGCGCTCCTGAGCGGTTGGCGCTCGAGGTCGTCCGCGAACGCCGGGCCGCTGTATGACAGCTCGACCGCGCCCGTGAGCGCGCGCACCGTGCGCTCAAAACTTAGCGATGCGGCGGAGTCGGGGATGTACGCGAGCCGCTTGCCGAGCTGCGCCGCGGAACCGGACGCGACGCGGTCGTGTTGTGACGTCGCGAAGCCGCGCATGCGCGCGCACGCGTCGCCGCGCTCGTACTCCGCGGTGTACGCGTCGGTCGCCGTGCGGCCGAAGTTCGCGCGTTGCTGCACGTTGGTCGCGATCGTCGCGAAGCCGATCGCGTTGCGCACGCGCGTGCCGGTGTAGTCGAACGCGAAGCGTGCCGCGCGCGTCGCGACGTCGAACCCGAGCTGCGCGGAGCGGCTGCGCTCCGGAACGAGGGCCGGGTTCGACTGCTGCAGCACCGCGCCGATGCGAAAGCTGCGCACGAGCTCGTTCAGATACGGCGCGCGCAGCCCCGTGCCGAACGCTGCCCGCACCGCGGTCGCGGGCGACGCGTCGTAACGCAGCGCGAGGCGCGGCGAGATCGCGGCGGCGTATCGGTCGCCCAGCGCGTGCGTTGCGATCGCGTCGTAGCGGGCGCCCGCGATCGCGCCGAAACGGCGCACGTCCCACGTACGCTGCAGCGCGAGCCCATCGAGCCGCTGCGTGCCCGCGACGTTGCTCTGCACCGTGCCGTCGAACGCGATCTGATCGCTGTTGCCGGTCACGATGCGGCGTTCCGCGACGAGCGCGAGCGTGCCGTCGGGCAGCGCGCGGTCCCAGCGCGCGCGAGCGCCGGCGTCGGACGTCGGCACGTGCTGCGTGTAGAGCAGCGCGCCGGGCGTGCCCGGTTTGTCCGCGAGATTCACCAGCGTCGTCGCGCGCGCGAACGCGGTGACGGCGAGCGTCGAACTCGGTGCGCTGGCGTCCGCGGCGCGCGCCCACGTCACGGCGGCTTGGCGCAGCGAGCGCGAGAAGCCGTCGTTCGGGCGGCCGTCTTGCTGCGCGTCGCCGCTCGCGAGCACGTCGGCGTCCAACGTCGTGTACGCCGTCGTGCGGCGCACGCGAACGTGCGCGGTATCGGCGGTGCCGATCGCGCTGCGATCGACGCGCGTCGTCTGGCCCGGCGGGATCACGTCGTACGCGAGACGCCGCGTCGCCACGAAGACCGACGATTGCAGCGCACCCGCTGGTCCGGTCGCGGCGAACGACGCCGATCCGCGGTCGGTGCCGCCGGCGCTCGCCTCGAGCCGCCCGGCCGCAACGTTCGCGGGCGAAAGCGTCGTCAGCGAAAGCGCGCCCCCGATCGCACCGGAGCCGTATAGCGCCGAGCCGGGCCCGCGCAGCAGCTCCGCGCGCACGACCGATGCGGTGGGGAACGCATTCCAATCGACCTGGCCGCCGAAACCGTCCTGCGCCGGGACGCCGTCGACGGACAGCGTGCCGCGATCGCTTCCCGCGCCGGCGAACGAGAGCCGCAGCTGGCCGTAGTTGGTGAACGGCGCGTTGCTGCGATCGCGGTCGAATCCCGGCAGCGCGCGCAGCGCCGCATCGAGCGACGCCGCGGTGGACGCGCGCAGCGAACGCCCGTCGAGCACCGACGCGGCTTGCGGCGCGCGGTGCAGCGACTGCGCGCTGCCGCTGACGACGGTGACGGTGCCGATCGGCGGCGGGCTCATCGACGGCGTCGGCGACGGGCGCGGTGACGGCGAAGCCGCGACGACGGCGGCCGCGAGCGCAGTAGCGAGCAGCATGGTGTCCGGTGAACGCTACGCGAGTGCGTCGCGCAGGCCGTGGA
>JALZBE010000136.1 GCA_030947665.1 Vulcanimicrobiota bacterium
TCACCGCGGCGCCTGAGCCGACGTACCGGATCTCCGGGTCGCGCGTCAGGTTGCCCACGAGCGTTATGCGATTGAAAGAACCCGCCATCTCGTCATCCTTCTGCTAATGTTGCGCTGTTTGCCGCATCAGATTATGCGGCGTGCGTGCCAGCACTCTGGCACTGTGCGGGGGTCAGTCGCCTTTGCGGATCACCAGGGCGCGTAGCACCGACTCGTTCAGTCGGAGCAGGCGCTCGAGTTCTTTCTGCTCTTCGGGGCCGCTGCGAATGTTCATCACGACGTAATAGCCCTCGCGGACGTCGTCGATCTCGTACGCCAGGCGGCGCTTGCCCATCTTCTCGAGCTCGCCCACGACCTCGCCGCCGCGGGTCTTGACCCCCTCGGCGATCGCGTTGGCGCGCTCGTCCACCTCGGTCTCTTCGAGGTTCGGGCGCAGAATGTAGGTGACTTCGTAGTCGGTGATCGTGGTGGCCATGATGCCCTCTCTGGACGCCGGCGGGGCCGGCGGCCCGGCGCAGGAGCCGGGCAGCGGGAAGTCTCTCGGATGCGCAGAGGCATCAGGAGAACCCCCGGATGGTATCACGCGCCGACGACGGGCGTCTAGGGCGACAAAGGCCGGGTACGTCCCCCTGAGGACCATCCCAGGCAAAACCAAGAGACTAATCCGAGCACCGCCCGCCGGAGAACCACGTGTCGATCGCCGATTTTGCCGTAACCCGCCGCGTCACGGTCGCGATGATGGCCACCGCCATCGTCGTGCTCGGCCTGTTCGCCCTGCCGCGGTTGCCGATCGCGCTGCTGCCCAGCTTCCAACCGCCCGTCGTCTCGGTCACGGTGAACTACGGCAACGTCTCCCCGGAAACCATGGAATCCACGGTCACCCGGCCGCTCGAAAACGCGGTCAGCCGCGTCTCCGGCATCGACTACCTGCAATCGAACTCCGTCACCGGCCAGTCGTCCATCCGCGCCACGTTCAAGTTCGGCACCAACATCAACGTCGCCGCGACCGACATCCAGCAGCAAGTCGCGCGCGCCGCCACGCAGCTCCCCAACGACCCCAACCTCGGCCAGCCGGTCATCCAGAAAGCCGACCCCAACTCGATTCCGGTCGTGCGCCTCTCCGTCACCGACCCGAGCCGGCCATTGCGCGACCTGTACGACATCTTCAACAATCAGCTCGCCGATGAGTTCGCCGGCGTGTCGGGCGTCGGCTCGGTCGGCGTGTTCGGCGGCGCGCAGCGCGCGATCATGGTCGAGCCCAACACCAACGTGCTCGCCGGTTACGGCCTCGATACCAACGCAATCGTCAGCAAGATCAAAGCCGAGAACGTCGACGCGCCCGCCGGGCTGCTCGCGATCGGGCCCAAAGAGTTCGTCATCCGCGCGAACGCGCTGTTCAAGAACGCCGACCAGATCGCGAACACCGTAATCACCGTCAAGAACGGTGCGCCGGTCTACGTGCGCGACGTCGCAAAGGTCTCCGACAGCATCACCGAGGTGCGCACGTTCTCGCGCCTGGACGGCGTCCCGTCGATCGGCATGGCCATCACCGCGCAGCCCGACGCCAACGTGCTCGCGGTGTCGCAGGGCGTGTTCAACAAGATCGCCGATTTCCAGAAGCGTTATCCGACGATGCACTTCGGCGTCGTGTTCGACCAGCAGGGCTTCATCAGCGCCGCGGTCGTTGCGCTGGAGCACACGGCCGTCTACGGCGCGATCCTTGCCGTGCTCATTATCCTGCTCTTCCTGCACTCGCTGCGCTCCACGCTCATCGTCGCGGTGTCACTCCCCATCTCGGTGATGGGCACGTTCTTCGCGGCGTACATGTTGGGCCAATCGCTCAACATCATGACGCTGGGCGGCCTAGCGCTCGCGGTCGGGCTCATCGTCGACGACGCGGTCGTCGTCATCGAGAACATCTACCGCCACCTCGCGATGGGCGAACCTCCACGCGAGGCCGCGCGCAACGCGACCGCGCAGATCTTCACCGCGGTGCTCGCGTCGACGATCACCGTCATCACCGTCTTCGTGCCGCTGCTGCTCATCCCGGGGCTGCAAGGTTTGATCTTCGGGCCGTTCGCGCTCGTCATCATCGTCGGCGTCGGCATCTCGCTGCTCGTCGCCACCACCACCGTGCCGATGCTGTCGAGCTTCATGCTCGACGAGCGCACCGTGCACGGCGCGGAAGCGCGCGAAGGGCACAAGCTCGGGCCGTACCAGCGCTTCAGCGCGGGCTTCGACCGGCTCTACGGCCGCTTCGAGGGCGGCTACCGCCGGCTGCTGGGCGCCGCGATCGACCGGCCCGTCATCGTGCTCGCCACCGGCTTCGTGCTGCTCGGCCTCGCGATCGTCGCAGTCAAGCTCGGCGTCGTGAAAACTGAGACGTTCCCCGCGTCGTCGTCGCGCTTCGTGCAGGTCAACGTGCGCACGCCGAACGGAACGTCGGTCGCCGAAACAAACAAGGTCTCCGCCAAAGTCGAAGACGCGCTGCGGCGCGACCCTCGCGTCGACCACGTGTCGGCGTCGGTCGGCTCGGCGTTCGGCGGCGGCAGCAGCCGCGTCGTGACGAATCAAGCGTCGTTGTCCGCCGCGCTCAAACCGACCATCGCCGGATCGGCTGCCGACGACTTCGTCAGCGAATGGAGCCGGCGTCTCGGCGGGAATTCACGCGGTCGTCCGGGCGGCGCCACCGCAGCAGCACCGAACCCGAACGCGCCGCAGCCCACGGCCGAACAGCGCGCGCGGTTCCGCGCGCTGCGCAAGGCGCTCATCGGCACTACCGCGTTCGTGAGCGGCATCGACATCGTGCAGCGCGTCGTCAGCCAAGGTTCCGACGCCGTCGAGATCCAGCTCTACGGCCCCGATATCACGCAGATGTACGCGATCGCGCACAACAAAGGCAAGAACGGCGAACCGTCGCTGATCGATCAGATCTCGCTGATCCCGGGCATCGGCCGGCCCGACACGAACATCACCCCGTCGCAGCCCGAAGTCGACATCAACGTCAACCGCCGCGTCGCGGCGCAGCTCGGCCTCACCACGACCGACGTGACGAATATCATCTCCACCGCGACCAGCGGCACGATCGCGTCGTACTGGCAGACCAACGGCACGCAGTACCCGATCATGGTGCAGCTCCCGCCGGCGCAGCGACGTTCGCTCGACGCGCTCAGCTCGCTGCAGATCATTCCGAACGCCGCGCTCACCGGGTCGTCGACGCCGGGCGGCGTCGCGAACGCCGGCTCCGGCATAACCGGGTCGACGTCGAACCAGCCGTCGTCGCAGTCGCTCAACGCGGTGCCGCTCGGCGGCGTCGCGTCGATCACGCTCGGCCAAGGGCCTTCGCAGATCCCGCGTCAGAACAAAGCGCGCCGCGTCGACATCGACGCACCGCTTTCCGGCGGCGCGGTGCTCGGCGACGTGCTCGGCCAAGTCACCGACATCATGAACAACTACACGTTCGCGTCGGGCTACCGCTGGCAATACGGCCCCGCGGTGACGCAGAACAACGACACGTTCGGCGCGCTCACGCTGGTCGTCATCCTCGCGATCGCGCTGATCTATATGCTGCTGGCATCGCAGTTCGAATCGTTCCTCGATCCGCTCGTCATCATGATGGCGGTGCCCTTCGCGCTGATCGGCATCATCGCATCGCTGTGGATCACGCACCGCGCGTTCGGCCTCACGGCGTTCATCGGCTCCCTGATGCTCGTGGGTATCGCGGTGAAGAACGCGATCCTCGTGGTGGAGTTCACCAAGCAATTGCGCCGCGACGAAGGCATGGATCCGCGCGAAGCGCTCATGCACGCCGGCCCGATGCGCTTGCGCCCGATCCTCATGACGACGCTCGCGACGCTGGGCGGCATGCTCCCGATCGCAATCGGCCTCGAACAGGGTTCGCAGACGCAGGCGCCGCTGGGAACCGTCGTCATCGGCGGACTGATCACGTCGACGATGCTGTCGCTGATCGTCGTGCCGACGATCTATCTGCTCGTCGCACGGCACGTCGAACCGCGGTTCGCGCCCAAGCCGCCGTCGTTCCGCCGCCCGCGCGGAAAAGCCGTCGACGAGCTTACGCCCGAACCGACGACCGCGTAGCAGGAAGCCATTGGCGACCGGCGCGAACCAGCGCTTCCCCTACGTTCGATCAAATTGGAGGCGTACCCCATGCCGAAGTTTATCATCGAGCGCACGATCGCGGGTGCCGGCGCGTTGTCCTCGGACCAACTTCAAGGGATCTCTGCGAAGAGCTGTGACGTGTTGAAGGCCATGGGCCCATCGATCCAGTGGGTCGAGAGCTACGTGACCGACGACAAAATCTATTGCGTGTACAACGCTGAGAACGAAGCCGCGATTCGGGAGCACGCGCAACGCGGCGGGTTTCCGGCCGATGCCGTTCATCAGGTCAAAAACCGCATCGATCCGACGAGCGCCGAGCCCGCAGCCGCCGCGCGCTGACGTTACATCGCGTACTCGCGGTCCGGCTGAATTTGAAATCCGCCGGCCAAGCCTTCGACGCTCCGAATGCGGATGCCGTCGAATTGAGCGCGACGTTTTGGGTAGAGACGGTGCAAGAAACCATCGCGGTGCCGCCCACCAAAGCGGGGCACACCGTCATCGTCCCCGGGAAGCCCGGCATCCCCGGGGCAAAAGGTACCGTCTTTCGCGGTGACCCCGGCGGCCGACGTCGTCGCGACGAAGTCCGTCAGCGTGACCTGGACGCAGATTCAGTATTCACAAGTCGTGAACCTCAATTTCCAAACCCTGACGTGGCCGCACGCCTCCGTCGCGACGCTCGTACCGAAGGACCCGGCCGTCGTCCACATCTGACGGCGTGAACGTCTTCGCCGTCGTGATGACGGCTTGCTGTGGGATCAGTGCGCTTGGGCCATCATGGCTGCTTTGAAATGGGCGAGCTCCGCCGGCGTGATCGTGCTCTTCAGAACGATCACTTCTTCTTGGCCGACCATCCAGCGCGCCGCGCCGGCGCCCTTCGTCTGACCACCCTCCATCGAGTATTCGCCTCGAAGCGGCTTCGCGCCGTCCGATGCCACCGACTTGGGGTTTGCCAACGTGACGAACAGCAAGTGGTTCGAGCGGCGCGACGCGCCGGGGAGATCGTAGACGATCTGCATCGCGCCCGAACCAAGGACGGCGAGCATCATTGGAGTAGTACCTTGCGGCAGCCCCGTGGGCAAGATGACCGGGAAGTTCATCGCACGCGCGGCTTTTTGCAAATCCCGGTCCGTCGGATTCCGCACCGGTGCCCAGTGCTCGCCCGTCCCATCGAAAGCGACCCGCATCACGCCTGACGGCTGCAGCGAGATCTGGACGTGGCCGAACATCTCGGCGGCGGCGGCGACCGCGACCACCGAGAAGCTCGCGATGACGGCGGCAAGGACGCCGCGCCGGCGCCGGCGGGCGCTTTCGCTCGGCCGGCTTTGCGCGCCGGCACGGATTGCGTCCAGCGGAAGCGCGGGCACCGCGATCGCTTCGCGCGCGACGCTGCATGACAGTTCGAAGTTAGATCGCATTCGTTCGGGCCTCACCGGGAGCATGGGAAAAACGTTCGCTGTAGTCGCCGAGCAGCGGCCGCAAGCGCTGTCTCGCGATCATGAGACGGAAGCGCACGGTGCCTTCCGGTATGCTTAAGACCGACGCGATCTCGGGGCTCGTGAGATCCTCGAAGTACCGTAGCACGATGACTTCGCGCAGCTTCTGCGACAACGCGGACAGGGCGCGCCACACGTCGATCGGCGCGGTTTGGTCGACGGCGCTCACCGCAGCATCCGGCGCCGGTTCCGTGCGTGACCGCCGGCGTTTGAGCTCGGCCGCTTCGCGCACGACGATGCGGTAGAACCACGTCCGGAATGCCGCGCTGCTGCGCAGCGACGCGATCGACCGGTAGACGACGATGCAAGCTTCTTGAGCGGCATCTTCGGCGGGTTGATCCTCGCCGACGATGGCGCGCGCCAGCCGGTATGCATCCGGCCAAATCGTCCGCAAGAGCAGTTCGACCTCGTCCCGGCCGCCGGTTCTGGCAGCTTCGACGAGTTCGGTGGGCACCGGGGTCGCCATCAAGTCCTCCGCACGGGAGCATTCGCGTCTACCCTACAGAGCCCCCGAGCAGCCCGAACCGTTTGGTTCTCCGGTTGCGAATCAGTCCTTGTCGTGGATGTTCTCGATCACCGCGCCCGTCTTTGCGTCCACGCCGATCTCACGCGTTCCCGCAGCGGTCTTGAGGTCGAACGTGTAGCGCAGGCCGCTGCCGCCTTTCTCGCGCTCGAGCTCTTGCGACACGATCGTGCCGTGCACGGTGCGCAGCGCGATCGCGCGCGCTTGCGCGGGCGACACTTTCGCTAGCGGCAAGAGCTGCTGACCGGTAAGCTTGGGCATCGGTGCGGCGGTGGCCGTCACCGCGCCGGCGGCGACGGTCGCGCCGAGCGCGAGCGCGAGGACGGCAATCTTCGATGAATACACGATGTCTCCGAACGGATCGAGGTGGTCGAGCTCCAGCATATTCGCGCAGCCTGAAACTGACATGAACGGGCTCGCCGCTCGCGAACGGGTGGGCGGGTGAAGATTCTCGTCGTCGAGGACGACGTCCGGCTCGCGGAGGTGATCCGTCGCGGGCTCACCGAGAGCGGCCACGTGGTCGACGTCGAGCACGACGGCGAGGGCGGCGAGTCGACGGCGCTGGGCGGCGAGTACGACGCGCTGATCCTGGACGTGATGCTGCCGCGCAAGGACGGGTTTTCCGTGGCGCGCGCGCTGCGCGGCCGCGACGTGCAGACGCCGATCCTGATGCTGACCTCGCGCGACACCGTCGACGACACGATCCGCG